>JARRQQ010000683.1:0-3062 GCA_037381725.1 Sedimentisphaerales bacterium | reverse complement strand
CTTCAACAACGCGATAGGAGTTCCGCTGACTCTGCTCGGCGCAGACCCCGGTATGCAGATTGTCATCACGGAGCTTGGCAGCAATCATCCCGGTGAAATAGCTTATCTGACGCGCATCGCCGAGCCTGACATCGCCGTTGTTACGAATGTGTACCCGGCTCACCTGGAAGGATTTGGCGACTTGCGGACCATCGTACGGGAAAAGACGTCGATCGCCAAAGGACTGAGGCACGACGGTATTCTCATGGTCAACGGGGATTTCGAGACTCTGGTTGACGCCCGCCGGGCCGTGAGCGGACGGCTTGAGACGTTTGGCAAATCAGAAGGCTGCGACTACCGCGCTGAGAATATCCGCTCGGACGGCATAGCCAGTCGGTTCACCATCGAAGGCACCGAGGTTTGCTTGCCGTTAGCCGGACCGGGTGGCCGCCTGGTCGGTTTGCCAGACGTTGGGCCTCGGGATCGAGGATTTTGCGCAGGCTTTGGAGAGCCTGCCGCCTGTTTCCATGCGAGCGGAAGTGCTCCAAATGGGGACATTAACGGTACTGAACGATTGCTACAACGCCAACCCCGCCTCTATGAAAAATGCGCTCGGCACCCTCGCCCAGCTCGACGCAAATCAGCGGCGCAGGCGAGTCTTCATCTGCGGCGAGATGGCCGAATTGGGCCGACAGGCGGAACAGCTCCACGCTGAGCTTGGACAAGCGATCGTCCAGGAGCGTGTACACGTTCTGCTGGCCGTCGGCCGGCTTGCGAGCATGGCCGCCGAAACCGCCAAAGCGAGCGGCGGATACGGCTTGCAGGTAGAATGTTTCGCAGATGTCGATTCAGCCTGCAATAATCTACACAAATTCATCGCGGATCACGATATAATATTAGTCAAAGGCTCACGGGCGGCCAAATTGGAAACCGTCGTCCAGAAGCTGAAGGAATTGCAGACTGACTCGATTGTCGATTGTCGATTGCCGAATGCCGATTGATATCGAAAATCGAAAATCGGAAATCGAAAATGATATATCACTTGCTATGGTATTTGCGGGATAGCCTCACTCACCGGCTCGGCTTCTACGCATACCAGGACGTGGCTTTTCGCTCAGTCGCCGCGACGTTGACCAGCCTGCTGATCGCCTTGTTGATCGGGCCGAAGATCATCCGCTGGCTGATGCGGAAAAAGATCGGCGACCGCCCGGAGTTTCATCACGCCACTCTGAACGAGTTGACCAAAGAGAAGGCCAATACGCCGACGATGGGGGGGTCGATCATCATCTTTGCCACCCTCTCGGCGACGTTGCTATGGGCGAAGCTGAACAATCCTTTCATCCAGAAAGCCGTCCTCGTCATCATCTGGTTCGCGGCCATAGGAGCGACCGATGATTGGCTCAAGCTCACGGCCGGATCCCGTCAGCGAAGCCGGAACGGGCTGAGACCCTGGGAGAAGCTCATCTTTCAGATCGGCGGCGCCGTGCTCATCGCATCGTTCTTGCACGCCGACTTTATCAACATCGAAGATGCGAAACTCTTCTGGCTGCCTTTCTATAAGCACGGTTTGCCGTTAGCTAACTGGATGTTCATCTTGATCGCGGTCTTTTATCTGTCCGCGACGAGTAATGCCGTGAACTTAGCCGACGGCATGGACGGGCTGGCGGCCGGATGCGTCGGAATGGTCTCCCTCGTCCTGGCGCTGCTTTGTTACGTGGCCTCCGAGTCCATGGCGCGGGCCACGCCCGTCACCTGGGCCAGCTATCTCTTACTGCCTGCTATCCCCCAGGCGGGCGAGCTGAGCATTTTCTTCTCAGCCATCCTGGGGGCTGTGCTCGGCTTCTTGTGGTTCAATTGCCATCCCGCCCAGACCTTCATGGGCGACGTGGGTTCGCTCCCGTTAGGGGCGGCTATGGGCTACGGTGCGCTGGTCACGCGGAATGAAATCTTGCTGTTGATTATCGGCGGCGTGTTCGTCATGGAATTGCTCAGCGTTGTGTTGCAAGTGTCCTATTTCAAATACACCGGCGGTAAACGCCTCTTTCGATGCGCCCCCATTCATCATCATTTCCACCTGAGCGGCTGGAGCGAGCCGCAGGTGGTCGTCCGTTTCTGGCTCCTATCCGCCGCCTTCGCCGCCCTCGCCCTCGCCACACTGAAGATTCGATAAGGCCGCGAAGAGGAATATACTCTTGGCAGACCCCGACTCAAGGTGCGAGTTACCCACGCTCTTGTTCTGGGCAGGATAGGCTATTGTCATCGGCAGGCGAATTGCTATAGTAGCTTGGTTAGAATTGCTCGGTTCGAGCAGGCAATAGAACGTGAATGTATGAGGGCTGTAAAATGATGTTTTCAGATCGAGAAGGAATTTCGCGTCGTGGTTTTCTGAGGCGCGGTCTGCACGTGACGGCCGGGGCTGTCGGGGTAACGGCGCTGGCCTCGTGTAATATGTTGCGCAATGCAAAAGAGGCGAAGGCTGTCAAAACGACGCGCTTCGGGTTCACGACCTATCAATGGGGTCAGGACTGGGACATCCCGACGCTGATCGCCAATTGCACTCAAGCGCAGGCGTTCGGCGTCGAGCTGCGGACCAGTCAGCACTATGCGCACGGCGTCGAGCTGACCCTGACCGCTGAGCAGCGCGGCGAGGTCAAGAAGCGTTTCGAGGATAGTCCGATCACGCTCGTGGGCCTCGCCACCAGCGAGCGGTTCGACTGGCCGGACAGCAAGCAGCTTGAAGCAGCCATCGAGAATAGCAAAGGCTATGTCCTGCTCAGCAGGGATGTCGGGGGTAGCGGCATAAGGGTGTTCCCGAACACCTTTCACCAGGATGTCCCGCGAGAGAAGACGATCGAGCAGATCGGCAGCGCGTTGAATATCGTCGGCGCGTTTGCCGCCAACTACGGGCAGCAGGTTCGCCTCGAAGCGCACGGCAACGCCGGCGATCTGCCGACCATCAGGGCGATTATGAACCACGTCGTTCAGCCGAGCGTCCGGGTCAAGCTCAATTGCGACGCCAGGGACGCGAAAGGCGAAGGATTCGGGCATAACTTCAACCTGGTCAAGGATTACCTGGGCGATAC
>JARRQQ010000682.1:0-4845 GCA_037381725.1 Sedimentisphaerales bacterium | reverse complement strand
TATGAGCGAGTGGGCCACGGTCTCGAATTCCTCTTGCGAACTTACGCTCGCCGGATAGATTTCGTACGTGGCAGCCGCCCCACCGCTGCCGTAGATCACCGAGAATAAAAGACACACAACGACAAGCAGTGCTCTGTTCTGCGGTTTGCCAATACCAATATGCATACTCTTCATTCTATGGTCTCCCTCTTCTTTGTTCGTCTGAACACACCGCAAGCATAACGTCCGCGACGGGAACGTGCAATGAACAACTACCGAACTTCCCCAAGGATGACAGTGGAAGCTCTCAGTTCAGAGGGACGAGCGCTCATGAGCGAAGGGTCGTTTGTGAAAAAGACCGGTCACACATCAAGTCCTGCAGACGGATATTTCATTCTTGCATTACGAGCGGAATTCTGGTATGCTAATTTAAGAGTGTGCAAGGAGAAGCCTTTCTGAACGTTTCGGACGGGAAAAGTGACTTGACTCTGAGGAGGATACGCTATGGCAACGCGTAGGTCTAAGATTGGCCTGCTGGTGACAGTCTGCGCCGTTTCTGCAATGGTGATCGTTGGCACACAGGCCCAGCGCAATTCCGCCAGCAAGGAACGCCCTTCCTCCAATTCGCCCGACATAAGTGCCAGTGCGCGGCAGGGCCGGGAAAGTGTGCCGTACGGCAAAGTCGAATGGCCCGCGGAAGTCTTTATCGACCTGGCGCCCGGAGCGGCCGGAGCACCGGTGACAATGATCGTCTCGGCGTTCTCGAAAATTCCAGCCGCATCGGCCACCCTCAGGCTGAGAATCCCGCCCATCGCAGACGAGCCGGTGGCGACCGAAGTGCTCTGGACCGGGACACCCTCCGGCAACATGGCCGAGACGGTTCAGTATGTGGGTGACGTTCTGCCGGAGGGTAAGTACAAGTTCGTAGCCCTCCTGGCGTTTACGGCAGATCGGGAAGGTGCTAGGACAATGACGGTTTCGAGATCGCTGTATCTGGACGTACGGCCGACGACGATTCTGTCCTCGAACGTGTCATTCGAGCATATCAAACGCGTTGAGCTGTGGACCGAGCTGGAGAAACGCGTCCTGATGAACTTGCGACCCCGACTGGCGGGGGCGGACCCGCAGACCCTGGCCCGCGAGCGCGAGCTGATCGAGGCAGGCGATCCCGGAATCATCACCAGAAGAATCGCAGAACTGAAGGCGACCGACCCGGACGTCGCTCGAAGAATCGCGGAGCTAAACTGGACCGAAGTGGGTCCGGTCGCGCCTGCCAAGGTCAAGCGAAACGTCAGAGGCCGCCCGGCAACGGAGGTGCCCGCGCCGGTGCGCAATGGACTCTGAGCAGATTGAAAGGCGATGCGCGACCGGCCGAAGACGGCCCGCTTCTAACAGGAATAGGAACGATGAAAAGATCACTTTTCAGCACAGAATTGACCCTTGTTACTATACTTGTCATTGTCGCTGCTCTCGTGGATGACGCTACGGCAGATCCCGATCTGTCCGTTCTGAGTGTTTCTGTTGAGAACAGACCCGCCAGTGACACATACTATCCGGGCGATTCAGTGAACGTCATAGCCGAAGTCATAAATGCCGGCGATCAGACCGCAGATGGCTTCACAGCGGATGTCTACGCCGGTAACTACTTCTTAGGCTCCGAGAGCGTCGGCAGTTTGGAGCCTGGGGTATCAAGCCTGTTCTGGGTCTTTGGCTCACTGCCCGACGATATTCCCCCCGGCCATTATTCCATTCAAATGGACATCTACTGTTCCAACGACGGCAATTCCGGAAACGATTCGGGATCGGACGCATCAGGTGTCACCGTCATCGCCAAGCCCCCTCCAGCTCCGGATTTGTGGTTGGAGGGCGTCTGGATCCGGAATATTCACAGCATCTATTATCCGGGTGACTCGGTACCCATTGATTGCTCCGTCCGGAACGTCGGTGACAGCACTTCTGACAGCTACACGGCCTATGTCTCGGCCGGCGATTACAGTTTGGGCTCCGGCAGCGGCGGCGCTGTGGAAGCCGGCGAAATCAGCTCCATTCTCATACCATGTTCGCTGCCAGAAGACATGACCGAGGGCGTCTACTCCGTCTCGGTGGAAATCTATTGCTCGAACGACGTTAACACGGGCAACAATTCGAACTCGGCCAACGCGAATCTTCGCGTCGCCAAGAAAGGACCCGCGGACGTCGTCGTTCGGTCCATCGATGCCCCCGATGGCATGTATCGGCCCGGCGACTCAATTCTCGTCAACGTCTCCGTGGAAGCCGTCGGCGGCCAGCTTGTGAGTAGTTGCGACATCGATCTGTACGCATCGACGGACACGACGATTTCTACCGGTGACTACCTCATTCACGGAGGCAACATAAGCAGCATGGAACCGGGCAGTTCCGTGTCCATCGACCTTCCATGCCAATTCCCTTCGGGCATGCCGCTTGGCAGCTACTATATCGGCGTGATCCTCACTCAGTCTACTCTTGAGGGTACAGAAACCGCCACGGCATACGATACCGTGCCCCTCTATGTCTTGACGCTGAGGACGGCGAGTATCTGGCCGGTGGCGAAATCCACGTTTACAGCCTGATCAAAAACGTCGGACAGCACCCTTCGGACCAATACACCGTTGACTTCTACGTGTCGAGCGACACAACAATTACAACCGAGGACGACTTGATTGGTTATGTCGATCGCGAAGGCCTGGCGGCCGGCCATCAGCATAGTTTCGATACAACTTGCCAACTCCCTGCCAGCATCGATCGAGGCGCCTACTATATTGGACTGATCGCCACGTGCATAAATGATGACGTGAAGTCAAACAATACGGGCCACGACGTCGTGCCGATTGAACTGGTCTATCCGGCCGGCACCGTGTGTGGACAGATTCGCTATCAGGACAGAGAAGGCGGCGAGCACGCCGTCAGATATAGCCGTGTTGAGGTCTATGAAGCGGATGGAAACACCGACCCACTGGACGACCATTTGATCGGACAGACACATACGGACGACGGCGGAAATTACGGCCTTGTCTTAAATGACGGCAAGAACGGCGCAGATATTTATGTCAGAGTCTTC
The DNA here is from genome assembly GCA_037381725.1 of Sedimentisphaerales bacterium. GTDB lineage: Bacteria > Planctomycetota > Phycisphaerae > Sedimentisphaerales > Anaerobacaceae > JAFGTG01. The sequence continues at coordinate 1,787 of JARRQQ010000682.1, read as the reverse complement.
ACCGAAGGCGTTGGCGGAGCCTGCGCCGGCACGACCAGCACGATCTGCAGCGTTCGAGACAGTCTGTTCGGCGAGGTCTATACATTACAGAGCGCCGCCTATCCGCATCCGGGGGACTCGTTTGTGATCATCGATGTGACGGCCCCGAACTCTGGCGGCGAGTTCATGGTGTACGATGCCGTTGTCGAGGGCTTCGACAAGGCGCACGCATTCCTCGGGATTGAGATGCCGGACATTCCCGTCTATTGGCCGACCTCGGCGGATATGACGTACTACGATCCGAACGCGGGCATCTTCATCAGCCGGACCGACCGCGGGGACCGCGACGTCATCATGCACGAGTACGGCCACTACCTGGCGCAGGTCTACCAGTTCGCACAGGGCGACGTCGGTGAGAACCCCACGCACTTCTGGAATCTTGACCTGCGTCGCTACCCGGTCTGGCGCGACGCCGACGAAGCGAGGAATCTGGCGTTCCGCGAATCCTGGGCCTCGCTGTTCGGCATCGCGGTCCAGTTTGGGGACACGGACTATCCCAATTCCGGTGACGCCAAATATCAGGACGTGGACGAAGAGACCGACGAAGTGCTGGAGGTCGATCTTGATGGAGGCGAGGACCCTCGTTGTAAGCCGGGCCAGTTCTACGAGAACATGAATTGCTGTGCTTTGTGGGACATCTTCGACGACAACGGCGACGGCTATCTCGATCTGATCAGCGATACCTCGCTGACCAACACGTGGGCCGTGATGTCCTCATACCGGCCGGAGGATATCATCGACTTCTGGAACGGCTGGTGCGCGAGTTACGGTTACGATAGCAAGATAAAATACATCTTCCGCGCGCACAATCTGCCCTACGAGCCACCGCGCGAGCCTGAACCTGACAATCGCCCCCCCGTCGCCAACGCGGGCGAGGACCAGACCGTCTATCAGACGTACGCGGGAGGGGCGGTGGTGTCCTTGAACGGCTCCGGCTCGGACGAAGATGGAGACGAGTTGACGTACGAATGGCAGACCCCCGACGGACGCCGCAACAAGGCGTCAACCAGCGCTGAATTTCCGGCGGGTGAATCGACGGCGACGTTTACCGTCTCCGATGGCGAATTCATGGACTCCGATTCGGTGGTCATCACCGTGATCCCCACCGATCCCGAGTCGTGGGTCGCGCAGAAGTAGCCCGTCACACCGCCAGGGAGGGAGCGTCTTACGAACGGGGCACATCGGCCGAAATCTGAGCCTGGTCACGTCGATTCTCTCACCGTGCACCCAATTGTGCTGGGCGGCCCCGATCAGGCAGGTCTGATTTCCGTCATTTTTCTCGATTTTCTGTAACGAATGTTGGCTCTTGGCGTCTATTCCTTAGAGATGGGCCGCGTTCTATGATGAAAGAACGGACATGGATCGAGCTGGTTAGTCAGGCGCGACTGGGTGGGCAGAACGCCATGAGTCTGCTGGCTCAGAGGGCTATGGAGCGGGTGCGCGCATACGTGTACCGTGTGACTTTGGACTCTGACTTGACCGAGGATTTGTCTCAAGAGGTTCTACTTCAGATGGTTAAATCGCTCGACGATCTTCATGCAGCGGAGCATTTCTGGCCCTGGTTGTATCGGATCGCACAGAACAAGATCAAGCAGCACTACAAAGCCAAACAGAGGAGGATATCTTTGTCCGATACGGTTTTTTATCGGAGCTTTGTGGCCCGCCGGAACCTTGACTATCAGGACGACGGGCTGCGCGAGGCGACTCAAAAGGAATTGTCGAAGAAGGTGATGCTGGCGATGAAGCGG
>JARRQQ010000681.1:0-3244 GCA_037381725.1 Sedimentisphaerales bacterium | reverse complement strand
CGTTCGGATTTATGAAGGGGCATTGAGCGCAGAGGATGTTGCGAAACTGGCGCGATAAGCCAACTCAAAAAGGGAATGATGAGCCCAATATCGTTGAGGGCCGGTGGTTTTTCCCAAACACCATAAGACGTACCCAAAGGGAGGACGTCTTAGGCGGGGCTGCTGCCGGTCCTTTTGTCATAACATAGAAAGCGCATTTTGCCGAATCATCGGCTATCCGATCCGGCCGTCGCCATCTACGTCGAGGCCGTGCATCTCCTCGATCTTCTTGACCAGGTTGCGCAGCGTGTTCTGTGTCAGTTGAAGCTGCTCCTCAAGGGCCTGGACGCGATCCTCGACGGTGTCGGCCTTTCGCTTCTGACCATACATCAAACCGGTTTGTACGACTTCCCAAAGAATCCCCATTTTTGACCTCGATTCACTATATCATCTGAAGGTAGAGGCAGGCCCATGTGCCTGCCCTGGGCAACCACGCGGGGTTGCCCCTACATCAAGATACAGACATGATAACAGCCGGGCGTGCTTTTGGACAGGATTGCAGGGTAATTCAGGATTTCCGACGGGATTCTGGGCATATTTGTGGGCGGTATTGTGCCGTTTCACCCGGCATACAAAGAATGTCGGCGCTCCAATAGGTAGGAGTTTCACGTAACTTCTGGGCATCCTCCGGGAGACACAGTACGGTACAACGACGACCGCCGGATTCCGAGGAATCCGGGCTGACGACGCTTGAAGAAAGGAGGTGACGTCACATCGCAAAGACAGACTTGGAGCGGATCAAGGTACAATCGTGAAGGTATAATCACCATCAATTTTCGGTCGTGTTTTTCAGTCCGGCCATTCCCTGAGGGAAGGCCCGACGAAAGGAGGATTCCGATGTGTAAGAAAGTGATCGGTCTGGTTTTTGTGACGTTACTGCTGGCGGTGCCCGAGGTCCAAGCCCAGCAAGCGGCCTGGGACCGCGCCGTCTACTGGGACGCGGACTATCCATCGGCCTGGGGTGGAGGCGGGGACGCCACGCGGGACGCCCTGGAGGCCGCCGGCTATACCGTGCTCGATGCCGCGGCGCTCAAGACGTGGATGGACGGCCACATCGCCGACAGGGCGCTGAGCGTCGTCGTGATGGCCAAAGACGTCGTGCCCGATACCGTGGCGGAGGCGATGAACACGAGCTGTACGTTCCGACAATATCTCGACGCGGGCGGCAAGGTGGTATGGTCTTCCGACTGGCCCATCTACTACCAGGGCCACGCGGACGGGAGCATGGACACGTGGGGAAGCGCCGGTGCGTCCAACGTGCTGGGCTTCAATGCCTCCAGCGGGCCGAACGATAATAACGAGACAGTGGTCTTCACCGACGAAGGCATTGCATGGGGGCTGACCCAAACGTGGACGTCCCAAAGGCCGACGTCTCCGACCATCACGAGCAATATGACCGTCCTGGCCACGGTGAGCAGCGGAAGCGCCGCGGGGTGGGTCAAACACTTTCTGGACGGCGACAAGTATCGGGGTTTTGTCCGGATACACGACACGTCGGGCCAGCAGGATCCGTGCGACATAATACGGGTGGCTGAGTATGTGGTCACGAAGGCGAGCTGCATCAGCCCCGCCGACGGCTCGGATCATCCGGATACGTGGGCGACTTTGAACTGGTCGCCGGGCGCGTTCGCGGTCTCGCACGACGTGTATTTCGGTGAGAGCCACGATGACGTTGAAGCCGGCACAGGAGATACCTTCCGCGTCAATCAGGTCGATACGAATTATCTGGTGGGCTTTGCCGGATATCCGTATCCGGACGGACTCGTTCCGGGCACGACCTACTACTGGCGGATCGACGAGGTCAATCCGGGTAGTACGGCCAAGGGCGACGTGTGGAGCTTCACCATTCCGCCCAAGACCGCCTATGACCCGGACCCGGCCGACGGCGCTGAACAGGTCGAACTGGACGCGGCGCTGACCTGGACGCCGGGCTTTGGTGCGAAATTGCACACGGTTTACCTCGGTGACGACTACGACGTCGTGAACAACGCCACCGGAGGAATGCCGCTGGGCGTCACGAGCTACAGCCCGAGCGGACTCGAGGATGGGAAGGTCTATTACTGGCGCGTCGATGAGTTCGACGCGATCGAGACGCACAAGGGCGACGTCTGGTTTTTCTCGACGCCCGGGGCGGTAGGCAATCCGTACCCGGCCTACGGCGCGACGGACGTGACGTTCACGCCGATTCTGACCTGGACGGCGGCCGATAACGCGGCTTCGCACCAGGTCTACTTCGGCACGGATGAAGACACCGTTCGCAACGCGGACACGAGTTCGCCGGAGTATGAAGGCAGCCAGAACCTCGGTGCCGAGAGCTACGATCCGGGCCGGCTCGACTGGAACGCGACGTTCTATTGGCGCGTGGACGAAGTAGACGCTCAGGGCAACGTGGCCAAAGGTCCCGTGTGGGTCTTCACGACGGGCGGTTACCTTCTCGTGGAGGACTTCGAGAGCTATACCGATGACGACGCGGCCGGTCAGGCTATCTGGCAGACCTGGATCGACGGCTTTGGCATAGCCACGAACGGTGCTCAGGTCGGTTATCTCTTGCCCCCGTACGCCGAGCAGACGATTGTCCACAGTGGCAAGCAGTCGATGCCTCTGCTCTACGACAACACCGCGCCGGTCACCAACTCGGAGGCGTCGCTGACCTTGACGTCCCCGAGAGACTGGACGGCCGAAGGCGTCGGAGAGCTGTCGCTCTGGTTCCGGGGCGCTCCGGGCAACGCCGCCGAGCCGCTGTACGTGGCGATCGCGAACAGCGCCGGCGCGCCGGCGGTCGTGGCGTACGACGATCCAGCCGCGGCAAAGACGAGCTCGTGGACACAGTGGGTTATCCCGCTGCAAGCCTTTGCCGATAAGGGTATTAATCTGACGAACGTGGACAAGATCGCCATCGGCCTGGGCAGCGACTCAGGTCTGGCGGCGTCCGGCGGTACAGGCACGGTGTACATCGACGACATCCGGCTGTATCAGGAAGGCAGTGCCTTGGGCAAGTAAGAAACTGGGTTTCAAGTAAAGGTAGGATGGGCAGGTTTCCTGCCCATGCGGTCTCATGCAGCATGGGCAACAAGTTGCCCATCCTACGCACTTTACTCATTCATGTGTGCAAATCGTTTGTCAGGCGCGAGTTGCACACCGTACAAATACTTATTATGCGTTGGTATGTAACCACTATTCATTACACTTGTTTGAAGGAGGTTAT
>JARRQQ010000680.1:0-4613 GCA_037381725.1 Sedimentisphaerales bacterium | reverse complement strand
AGTCACGACATCGCGGCTGTACGTTGCGAAGAAAAGGCTTTTTTAGATCGTAAGACAGGTTTAATAAACGATATTCCGGTAAGACAGATGAAAGATGAGACCTCCATATTTGGTGCGAAACCGGAACGGCTGGATCGACTGGTTTTCGAAGCGTTACAAGATTCGGAGGCGGAAGAATCGGCGCCAACGGCCTCGCTGGGCGCCGTCCTGGAGCGGCCCGGCGGTCAGATCGGACGATACAAGCTGCTGAGTGTCCTCGGCGAAGGCGGCATGGGAATCGTTTATTTAGCCGAGCAGGAAGGCCAGATCAAACGCAGAGTCGCCCGTTTCGAGACGGAGCGTCAGGCCCTGGCTCTTCTGGACCATCCCAATATCGCCCAGGTTTACGATGCCGGCACCACGGAATCAGGCCGGCCGTATTTCGTCATGGAGCATGTGAGAGGATCACCCATAACAGAGCACTGCGATCGCCACAAGCTCAGTATAGAAGACAGGCTGATCCTGTTCCAGGAGGTCTGTGCGGGTCTGCAGCATGCCCACCAGAAAGGCATCATCCACAGGGATATCAAGCCGTCGAATATCCTGGTCTCCGCCGGAGGCGACAAGGCAATCCCCAAGATTATCGACTTTGGTGTCGCCAAGGCGATAGCGGCGCCGCTCACCGAACGAACCCTGTTTACCGAAGACAGCCAACTATTAGGCACGCCGGAATACATGAGTCCGGAACAGGCCGATATGGCCAATGAGGACATCGATACCCGTTCAGATATTTACTCACTGGGAGCCCTTCTATACGTTTTATTGGCTGGTGTCATGCCGTTCGATTCGGACACACTTCGCACGGGCGGCATTGACCACATCCGTCGGATTATCCGCGAAACCGATCCGAAAACGCCGAGCACCCGTTTGTCAAAACTGGGTGAGGAGGCCAAAAAAGTCGCGGAAAACCGCCGGACCGAAATTGGAACATTGGCAAAGCATCTTCGCAAGGAACTCGAATGGATTCCCCTCAAGGCGATGAGAAAGGATTGTTCAGAGCGTTATCGTTCCGCTTCAGAACTTGCAGATGATATCGATAATTTTCTGAATGGCGCTGCTTTAATAGCCGGTCCACCGAGCAATATGTACAGACTCAAAAAGTTGATAAGCCGACATAAAGCTTTGGTTACTGGCCTTGCCGCTGTTTTGGCTGTGCTTATTGCAGGTGTTGTTGTTTCCACCATATTTGCCATTGGCCAAGCCCGCGCCCGTTCGGAAGCGCAGCTTATAACTGACTTCCTAATGAACGATGTTCTTGGCTCGGCGGACAGAGTCAAGGTTGGTGAAGCAACTATTAGTTATATGCTCGATGCGGCGTCTGATAGTCTTGAAAATAAGTTCGACGAGAGGCCTCTCATTAAGGCATCGATTCACGAGAAGCTGGGTTTAGTCTATGGCGAAATCGGCGATTCCCGAAAGGCCGAGCAGAATTACCTAAGAGCGATTGAGATATACCGGCAGTATCTTGGTGATGAACATCCGGATACCCTGCGGGCATGGGATCGAATTGCCTGGGAGGCTTACCAGGACCAGGGCCGATATCATGATATGGAGCGTATATGGGCTGGAAGGCCCGGAAATGGACTTGCCGCAACATACTATTACCTGGGCAAGTATAAGGAGGCGGCATCCTTGTTCGAGAAAATATTAGAAAGATACGGTGATAAACCGGGAAGTGAGAATTTTCGGGCGCCTGGTTATGTCGTGAAAAACCTCGCAAATGTGTACGCAGATCAGGGAAGATACGACGAAGCAGAGCAGCTATTTCGCAAGACGATACAAGCTACGGGGTGGGATGCGAATCCTCGCGACAACGGACGCTACATAGCAAAATTAGCCAACATGTATAGAGAGCAGGGCCAGTACAGTAAGGCCGAATCACTTCTTAACAGGACATTAGAGACGTTGCGTCAGGAACGAGGCGACGAACACATCTTCACGTTGATGTCCATACAGGTCCTTGCACGTCTCTATATCGATCAAGGCCGATACGAGGAGGCGGAGACTCTATTGAATGAGGCCCTACCCATAGCTCGCCGACGATTCCGCAAGAATCACGAGCTAACGCTTTGCTTTGTGAATTCGTGCGCGGTACTCGACACTATTCATAAGCGATACGAACAGGCCGCGAAATTATTTGATGAGGCATTAAAGGGCAGGCAGCTTGAGTTAGGCGATGATCATCCGGAGACGTTGGAAACTATAAACGATCTTGGCATTCTTTACAGGCAGCAGAAGCATTACGAACGAGCTGAGAAACTTTTGATCGAAGCCCTTGAAGGAAGACAGAACGAGCTTGGGCCTGACCATCCTCACACTTTGGAAACTATCCACGAACTCGCTATACTCTACAAAGAGCAAGGCGATTACAGTAAAGCAGAACCACTTTTTCTCCAAGCCATCAAAGGCCGCCGTCTCAAACTCGGTGATAAGCATCCGCACACAATAGAGTCTTTGAACAACCTAATCGCCCTTTACAAAGCCTGGAACAAACCAGAAGAAGCCGAACAGTGGCGAGCAAAACTGCCGTAGACCCACACCATTAAACAGTAGCATGTCACCACCAGAACGGTCCCAATTTCTTGGCTTACAATACGTCATATTTTCGTGACAGCGCACAACTCCATTTTGACACCACAAATCTAGATTTTTCACATTTTTGAGTGGACATGGGCACCTATTCTTTAGCTGAGAGAGAAAGCTTCATAGGAATTTCCCACTTACATAGTTTTCAATGACCTGTGTACCACTCTTTCACATCGGTTCCCTTCATTTACGGAAGATAAGGAGAATAGTCGTGAACCACTCTTATAAAAGATAGACCAAAATAAGGCGGCGGGTCAACATTATGATGATAAAAGTAAAAAAAGCAAATTGTATTCTGATCTTCTCAATATTATCGATAACGTCCATTTCTGAAGCTGACGCCAGTATAGCCAAACAATTTCCAAGTGGAGTTATTTTTCATAAAGACACCTTGTACAGGTCTGACGGCAGAGGAGATAACTGGTGCATGACATGGGCCGCGGATAACTCGCAAATAACGTCAATGTGCGATGGCAACTGGCTGAATGGCAAGAAGAGTTATCATAACCATCTATTTCGAATTATAGGAGGCCCTGATAACTTCCAGAGGCAGGATATCAGCAATTACCCACAATTTGTCTGGGGAACCGGAAGCTGGTTCGGTTACGGCATCGTTTCAGTCGATGACGTTCTCTACTCGGCTGTTTCCAAAACTCCCGCCAATCAATGGTCGGGACCATTCAGAGGTATCAAACTTTTGAAATCAGGTGACAACGGAGAAACGTGGTATCGAGTGAATCGATTGGGAAACGAACGAAAAATCGGCCCGTTGGACGATGCCAGAACTGAAGTAAATACCAATGAGATGTTCTTTTTGGAAGAGTTTGGGCTGCCCCACCGAGAGAAAGAGGCTTATCCATTTTCCTATGTAGACTTCGTTAAGTGCGGAAAAGATAATTCAGCCGCAAAAGATGATTACGTATACATTTATTCCCCCGAAGGAGCACACTCTCACAAGTTATTACTAGCCAGAGTACATAAGGACAAGATTGGCATTCGAAGCGCATGGGAGTATTTTCAGAGATTTGACAATGACGAGCCAATATGGACTTCCGATATCGAAAAGCGGGGCTACGTGCATGTTTTTCCCGAAAAAAGCAAAGACGGCAATTATTTCGGATGGTATTCGTGGCTGCCCTCAGTCGTCTGGAACGAGGGTCTAGGATTCTACATCATGGTTAGCGGCGGAACTTACGCGGGACATGGGATGACCTCCTCTGATAAGGATTATTATGATTCATGGATGCACACTCGTACCGGCAGTCTCGGCTTCTGGTATTCTGAAAATCCGTATGGCCCATGGCACCAATTCTATTACACAGACTACTGGACGGCTGACAATGTTAAGAATTTGACCTATCAGCCCAAGCTGTCACCCAAGTGGATCAGTAAGAATGGCAGAGAGATGGTCTTGATTTGGTCCGATGCGATGAAGAACAGCTCCGGGAAATCTCATACGGTCAACTACAGATGGAATCAGATGAAGATAACAATACAAACCAGACAGAATCCGCTGCGAAAACGCACTGGCAGCATAGCTGCCCACCCTGCGGCGACAATTCTAACGGCGAGTCCTGAAAATCCAGAAGGCAGGCCGGGAAACGGCTTCAAAATCACATACCGCTGGCAAACGGTACCTATGGATAAGGATTACACGGTTTTTGTTCACTTTGTCGATGACAATGGAAAAATCGTGCTCCAGGACGACCATGAACCTCCGATACCAACTTCTAAATGGAACGGTAAGGTCGAATACACGCATACTGTTCCCTTAGAGCAATGGCAGGTAAGAAACAAGAGCACCATTGACATCGGGCTTCCAGAAGGCCAGTACCCCATCTGCGCGGGACTTTACGACAAGAACGAAGGACGAAAGACTCTGAACGTGGGTCCCGGGGTGACGGATGTGGGTGAAAGACAATACAAGGTAGGTGTTCTGAGGATCGATACCAGCGCACCTATTCCCGAACCCGGCCGAGAAACCCTCG
>JARRQQ010000679.1:0-4997 GCA_037381725.1 Sedimentisphaerales bacterium | reverse complement strand
GACGTTGGTCACGCCGGACATAGCCAATAAGTGGGTCAAGTCTCTTTTGGAGATATATGACCGAGGAGGATGGCTAGCGAAAGGCCCGACTGGGATCGAGTACTCCAGCATTATGGTGGCGTCGCACGAGATAGCTCTGATCGTAAGCGTCTATCAGAAGGGTATCCGAAATTTCGACGCAGAGAAAGCATACAGAGCAATAAAGCATATTCAGACCGCGCCGGGCCGACCTCACGAAGGGGGCGGCTATGTGGGCAATCGCCAATTGAAATCCTATATGGAGCTTGGATACGTGCCGGTTGAAAATGGCCCTGTGTCCAACACTCTGGAGTATGCCTATGATGATTGGTGTGTTGCTCAAATGGCACGGGCGATCGGCAAGAACGACGACGCCGAATATTTCGAAAGAAGGGCCGAAAACTATAAAAATGTGTTCGATCCTTCCGTGGGATACATGCGCCAGAAGCATCGAGATGGTTCTTGGGTCAAAGACTTTTCTCCATTTTCCGGAAAGGGCTTTGTAGAGGGTAATTCATGGCAGTACACCTGGTTTGTACCTCATGATGTCGAAGGGCTTTTGAATCTGCTGGGCCGAGATGAATTCAATAGGAGACTGGAGGATGGTTTTGAGAGGTCGCGGGAAAGTAACTTCAACGCAACGAATGACCGGTTCGCAGATTTTCCGATTAACCATGGGAATCAGCCGAACATGCAGGCCGCTTGGCTTTTCAACTTTTCGGGGGTACCCTGGCTAACTCAGAAGTGGGTTCGAGAGATACTGGAGCGCTACTATGGGACCGGTCCGATTAACGGCTATCCAGGGGACGAGGATCAGGGCCAGATGGGAGCCTGGTATGTGATGAGCGGTATGGGATTGTTCGAAATGAATGGAGGTGCGTTGGTCCAACCGACTTATGAGATTTCTGGTCCCATATTCGATAAGATTACTATTCACCTCGATAACCGGTATTACCAGGGCGGCACGTTTATCATCGAAGCGAAGAACAATTCCAAAGAGAATAAATACATTCAATCGGCAACGCTTGATGGGAAGCCACTGAGCAAACCCTGGTTTTACCATCGGGAGATTGTGGACGGCGGCAAGCTAGTTCTTCAAATGGGTCCCAAGCCCAACAAACGATGGGGTAGCACACCCGAAGCAGCCTCACCCACGATGACGAAGTAGAGCTAGTTTCTTGTCGAAGTCTAATCTTGAAGGGCTTTATGAAAATGATTCTCCAGCTACACGTGATTGTTATGGGCATCTTGCTCGTTACGCAATGGGCCTCGGCGGAACCGTTGAATCAGGACCCTATCGGCTCGGCAGAAGCTTTTCCCAGTAAACGCCAAAACAGTCTCGAACACAATGAGCTTGCTCAGAGATTTCAAAATCCGCCGGACTCAGCCCGGCCGGGTGTCTATTGGTATTTCATGGACGGGAATCTGAACCGGAGAGAAATGACAGCCGATCTGGAATCAATGAAGGAGGCCGACATTGGCAATCTGGTCTTCTTGGAAGTCAATGTCGGTGTGCCGCGCGGCCCGGTGGATTTCATGAGTGAACAGTGGCAAAGTCTCTTTGTCCATGCCGTTCGTGAAGCGGAGCGGCTGGGAATTGAAATTACTTTGGGCAGCGGCCCCGGCTGGGCCGGAAGTGGCGGGCCCTGGGTCAAGCCGGAACAATCGATGCAGCATTTGGTGGCCAGTTCTACTGAGGTCCACGGACCAACCCACTTCAATGAAAAACTTTCTGTCCCTGAGCCTCGAAAACCGTATTTCCCAGCGATTACGAAGGAATTACAGAAAAAGAGAAAAGCTTATTTCGAAGATGTCGCAGTATTGGCATATCCCACACTCAACACCGACGTCAAGGTAGAGTTTGCTGATGAGAAAGCTCTCTATTATCGTGCGCCTTTTTCCTCGGTCGAAGGGGTCAAGCCTTTTTTACCGGCTCTGGCCGAGTATCCCCGGGTCCCGGAATCGGCGTGCATAGATACAGATAGAATAGTCGGTTTAACCGATCGTCTCGCACCAGATGGTACACTGGAGTGGGACGTACCCGCCGGTGATTGGACGATTTTGCGATTTGCCGCTCGCAACAATGGAGCTAATACTCGTCCGGCGCCGCAACCGGGTTACGGTTTTGAATGTGACAAATTCTCCGCCGTCGCTTTGGACGATCATTTCGACCACTACATCGGCAGACTTTTGAAGAAAGTCGGGGCAAGAAAGATCGGCGTCGGATGGACGATGCTTCATATCGATAGCTGGGAAATGGGAGCGCAGAATTGGACACAGAATTTCCGTTGGGAATTTCGAAAACGGCGCGGCTATGATCCACAGCCTTTCTATTCGGCTTACCTCGGGCTTATTGTCGGAAACCTGGAGCTGACCGAACGTTTTTTGTGGGACCTGCGAGTGACCGGACAGGAACTGGTCCTTCAAAACCACGCGGAACGCTTGAAGTCGTTGGGACGCAAGTACGGCCTCGGACTATCCATCGAGCCTTACGATATGAATCCCACCGCTGACCTGGATTTAGGTGCCATTGCCGATGTGCCCATGTGTGGTTCTGGCGGCGGAGGCCTTTACATCCGGGTCTCAGGAAAACTGGCAACAATATCCCGGCTCGATGAAGAATCAGGGGGATTGGGCATTTTGCATGGGTATCAACCGTTTCGTCTATCATACCTTTGCCCATAAGCCGCTCGGGCAGGAGTATCGTCCCGGTATGACCATGGGTCCTTATGGCGTACATTGGGACAGAGGGCAAACATGGTGGTCGATGGTTCCAGATTATCATCGTTACATCACGCGTTGTTCCTTCATGTTGAGGCAAGGAGTGACGGTGGCAGATATTCTTTATCTGACTCCGGGTGGTGCGCCGCACGTCTTCCAGCCTCCCGCGAGCGCATTAGAGGGCGAAGGAATCTTGGCCGATAAACGAGGCTATTCTTTCGACGGCTGTTCGCCAAATATCTTAATGGAGCGGGCGCAAGTGGAAAACGGGTGTATTTCATTCCCTGGAGGAAGCACGTATAGCTTGCTCATTCTACCGAATGTTGAGATCATGCTCCCGGCCGTTCTTCAGAAAATCGAAGAACTTGTGGATGCTGGCGCGACTATTATCGGTTCTCCACCGCTTAAATCACCGAGTCTCATGAATTATCCAACGTGTGACCGGCAATTACAGGAAATCGCCAAGCGTCTCTGGGGCTCGCTGGATACACCGACAACACTCTCGGAGCGCAAGTATGGCAAGGGCCGAATTTATTGGGGTGGCCCGTTTTCTATGTCAGAAGATGAGTTATATCCCTCCTATGAGGTGACTGCTGAACTTCTGGCCAATATAGGCGTGCCGGAGGATTTCGCCGCCACCGGACCGATCCGCTATACGCACCGCCGTACAGAAAATCATGACATTTATTTCGTTGCCAATAAGAGCTCCCATGTGATCGAAGCAGACTGTACGTTCAGAGACGGGGGCAACCAGCCCGAACTGTGGGTACCGGTAAGAGGCGAGATGTACCGTCTTATCCAACACTATTCCGGCGTAAATGGGCAGACTACGATTCCCATGCGTTTTGAACCTTACGAGAGCTTCTTTGTGATTTTTTCACGCAGACAAGAAGAGCCACAGGGTATTGACTTGCCAGAAGCGAAATTTGCCGAGCCTAGGCAAATAGCCGTCGTGACTGGACCTTGGGATGTCTCTTTTGATCCTAATTGGGGCGGGCCGGAAAAGATCGTGTTCGATGAGCTTGAAAGTTGGACACAATGCAACGAACGCGGCATCAAGTATTACTCCGGCCTCGCGACTTACCGGAAATCTTTCGATTTACCTGATCTACAGTCTTTTGAGGGCGATCTCTACCTTGACTTGGGCGACGTTCGGCATATTGCCAGGGTGCGTTTCAATGGAAAGGACCTTGGGGTAGTATGGACTGCTCCTTGGCGCAGGAAGATCACTAACGTAGCACGAGTAGGAGACAATTTCCTGGAGATCGAAGTCGCTAATCTCTGGACAAACCGTTTGCTCGGCGATCAGATGAAACCGGACGCCGGCATTAGAACCGTACAGTGGCCTTCCGGATTGCTTGAGGGCAAACCATGGCCGGCCGGACGCTACACTTTTGCTACAAAACCCTTTGATGGAAAGAAACTGCCTCTATTGAAATCAGGTCTGCTCGGCCCCGTTACTGTACAGACTATTGAATTTCAGAGGTGAGCTATGATAAGATACGGTTAGGTTGTAAAATGAGAGGCTGGAAAGAAGCTCCAAAAACGCAGTGACATCGTGTACCCAAAATGCCTCCACAGAAACTGATTTTGTCCCATTTGAGTAGAGGCAGACGTCTATTTTCCAGAAAGGAGTGAGTTTGTTGTAGAAATTTCATACCGACTCCGGGTTCAACATCCCGGCGTCAAATTTCATCATGTACTCCTCATGAGATTTTGTGACAAAAGAGATTATATCGCTCGCTCTTGAGCTCTTCATGGGTGACCAGAGTATTTCTAACGAAAATCAGCAAGGACGCCGTTCATACGTTGCCAACATTTGTCCGTTAAGGATCATTTTAACGCAATTTAAGGCCTTTTCGAGTAAGTATCCGTTACCAAATGCGAACCATGTGCCTTCTTTAGATAGAGAAGATGTTGAGCCGTTCTTTTCTATTCCATAGGAAAGGAGTCACATTATGTTGAGGCCGCACTGCTTCCAGAAGAATATCATAGCTTTCGTAACGCTGGCTCTAGTCATACTTTACATAACCGAACCGACCTTAGCCCAGAGAACCAATAGAAAAAACAGTGAATCCTCCGGCTCTGGACAGGCAAGACAGCAGCAAGCTGAACGAGAAAGGCGGCAGCGAGCGGAACGGGAAAGGCAGCAGCAAGCTGAACGGGAAAGGCAGAAGCAAGCTGAGCGGGAAAGGCAGAAGCAGGCTGAACGGGAAAGGCAGCAGCAAGCTGAGCGGGAAAGGCGGCAGCGAGCGGAA
>JARRQQ010000678.1:0-8543 GCA_037381725.1 Sedimentisphaerales bacterium | reverse complement strand
CAAGAGCAAAGGCTATCCCCACCAGCCCCTCAGTCCGAAGGAACGAGCCAGAGTGGTTGCTGAACAGATTGCCCAGGGAAAGATCGTGGGATACATGGCCGGGAGAATGGAGTTTGGACCTCGGGCGTTGGGGGCTAGGAGTATTCTCGGTGATCCGAGAAGGGCTGATACCCAGACCGTTATGAATCTCAAAATCAAGTATCGCGAATCGTTCAGACCGTTTGCTCCTTCTGTATTGGAAGAGAGGGCTGCTGCATACTTTGACACGGAAAAGCCAAGTCCGTACATGCTTCTGGTCGCGAACGTGCGCCAGGAGAGACGTCTACCTCAGCCTTCTGGCGATGGCACACCCATGTTGGAGCGTCTCAAGGTCAAGAGAAGTGACATACCAGCTGTGACACATCTGGATTATTCTGCTCGGCTTCAGACTGTGAACAGAAATGACAAATCTGATTATCACGAAGTCATATCCGAGTTTGAAAAACTGACCGGCTGTGCGGTCATTGTCAATACCAGTTTCAATGTTCGGGGTGAACCTATCATCTGCACACCGCAGGATGCGTACAGGTGCTTCATGCGAACCGAGATGGATGTCTTGGTGATCGAAGATTGCATTCTGTTCAAAGAAGCACAACCTCAATGGAAAGAGAAGGGAGACTGGCGAAGTGAGCTCCAACTCGACTAAGCCAAGGGAAATACGGAAATTCGGGCTTGTAGCTTTTGCCTTCTTCGGACTCTTGTGGGCTTTAGGACTCTGGACGCATAAGCCTGTCCCCATGTACCTGTTTGGGGCACTGTCGCTATTGGGTCTTGGCTTCATACTGATTCCTTCTCAACTGGCGCCGGTGCACACCGTCTGGCTCGAATCCGTTCACTTAATCGGGAGAATTGTTACTACGGTCATTCTCGCGACGGCCTACTATCTGGCCATTACGCCATGCGCCGTCATCAAACGCCTCTTCGGAGGCGCTCCGCTGCCCGTCAAGCCAGACAAGAAGGCGCGTTCATATTGGGTGACTCGAACCGAGCCTGCACAACCCAAGGAGAGATTCACCAAAAGATATTAGGAGGAAATTCATGGCAAATCAATCCATCATTTCAGAATTCTGGGAATTCTTGAAATATAGAAAGCGATATTGGCTGCTGCCCATCGTGATCATCCTTCTGCTGCTTGGTGCCTTGATTGTTTTCACGGAGAGCAGCGCGATAGCTCCTTTCATTTATGCACTGTTCTAGGAGATGAAGTAAATGACAGGCAACGAACAAGAGCCTGACAGTGTGTTATCTCTTTCCAGAAAATACTTGCTAGTCATTTTTGTGACCACCGTTGTAGTGAGAATCGTTTGTATGGTCATTCTCAGGAGCTGGAATTTTTATGACCATTGGTCATTTGGTTGGGAGATCGGCAAAATTGGCCAGTCGCTTGCATTGGGGCATGGTATTAGTGTTGAGAATATTGTTGAGAATATTCCACATCCGTTAGCTAAGTTTCCACCCGTGTATCCACTTCTGGTCGGCGGAGTTTTCGCAGTTTTCGGAGTATATTCGACAGCTTCAGCGATAGTGCTGTTTCTCTTACAATCAGTTTTTTCTGCATTTACGGCAACTTTCCTCGCCATCCTTGGAAGCCACTTTTTCGGTCGAAAAGAAGGCCTCATCGCCGGTTTTGTATGGGCGTTCTATCCATCCTCGATCTTATACTCCGTGAAATTCGTCTGGTACAGTGAATTAGCTGTAATGCTCGTCCTGCTCATAATAATCGTTGCCTCCACACTCAGGTCATCTTCACTTCTTTCCAGAATTGCTTGTCTCGGAGCTCTAAGTGGGCTGATCGTTCTCACTGATTCCACGATGGCGATTTATCCGGCACTTCTGTTTGTGTGGATGATGTACGCTCGCAAACTCACGCTTAAGAAATGGATTTTCAACGGCGTCATCTGGTTTGTCGCTTTCGGAGTAATAGTGAGTCCTTGGGCTATCCGTAACTGGCTTGTAATGGAGAATCCAGGGATTCTAAAGTCAAATTTCGGATTAGAGCTTTTCTTCGGGAACAATCCTTACTCCACAGGAGGAGGAATTAACAAAGAGCGACGGATGGCAGAAGACGCACTCGATCAAATGGAACTTAATCACTATAGACAACAATCAGAATATGTTTACTATGGTTATTTGCAGAAAAAGGCCCTTGCATGGATTCGGACGCATCCCGCGAGGTTCTTGCAGCTTAGCGCCAAGCGGGCCTGGTTCTTCTGGGGCAAGTTTCCCAGCAGTGGGCCAGGGCCATGGAAAAGACATACCTGGATGCAACTGGCTTGGTACGTCCCCGTAGCTTTGTTAGCCCTGTGCAGTATGTCGTATTTCACAGGCCGACGCTTGGATTTGATACCTATATGGCTCTTCCTACTACTCTACCCCCTGCCGTTCTATTTTACCCACGTACAACTCTACAGATATCGTTACCCGGTCGAACCGTTTCTCGTCTTGCTTGCGGCTATCCCTTTGGCGGGTTTGCTTACGCGGTTTTGGGGTCGATTGACAAAGAGACATACAGTGGAGTAAATCATTTTTTCGCCCATGGCGCTATTTACTCTATTATGTCCTTAGCCTTAATAAACTCGAAAATCGTTTCAGCGATTAGTTGGTTCCCCTTTACTGTGTAGTGACAATCGTCCACGAAATAATCCTGATTCTTAGGCACTCGAGCCTCGAGGTCAATCAGCGGAATCCGATGCAGTGCGGCAATCCTCTTTGTTTTAGCATTGAAAAGATTCATTCCCAACTCCATTGACCTTAGATTCGGGTATTCATTGTTTTTATTAGTACAGAACGATTGAGGGAACCAAATGGTCTTCTTTTCAGCCTCACTGAGTTGGGCGTTGTACAGAAACGGCTGAGTGGCCAGCACTAATTTAACTCGGTCATTTTGAGTAATCTGGATAAGAGATGTAAGATTCCTCGCAAAAGACTTGAGGCTCGGGAACTCCGAGACGTCAATTTCCTTGTTTCTTCTTGTTTGTATGAAGTTCCTCAAATCGGAATACAGCCATTTGCTGAGAAAGTATCTAAGACGGCCAATAATGTGTGAATGTAACGTGACTGTAGGCCAGAGCCGCGTATTCGCGTCGAAATGCCCCATGATGATGTCCGAGAGTGGTCCCCAAAAGTGAGAATAATCCGGCTGGAAATCTCTATGTACTAGTCGTTCCGGCGTAAATGAGCGATACAGATCGTTGATTGCGTGCCACACAATTATCAAATCAGGATCATAGTCTTTAATCTTAAAAAGGTACTTAATAATCGAATGTTCGGATGTGTGCCACGAGTTCCCAGCATTTAACACTTCTATTTTGATTTGTCTTTGATAGTGCTCTTGAAGTAGTTTTTCCAAGATTCTGACATGGGTCTTCTCGAATGGCATTTTGTCACATAGGACCGTTGACCCTCCCACAACGAAGATTCTGTAAGTCCCGTCAGGTTTCGCTTTGGTCCATTGTGACTGTTCAGGGTATTTTGCAGGAACGGGTGCCAGCCATAAATAGTATTCCTATACTGCTCGTGCTCTTCTATTCTCAGGATTGTCTCAGACGCTAGGAAACATATCACACAAAGGCTAATATAGAACACGATCTTGTGAAGGGGCGAAATTGTGAATACTGTGCCGTTTTGTCTTTTGAAAGTGGTTTCGCTGAATACAAAGATGACAGCTTTCCTATAGAAGAAGAACAACCCGATAGCCAGCAAAAGGAAGACACTATATTGTCCGGAGTATTTCCATAAGATAGTTCGATCTGTTGAGGTATGAAAAAAGAATCCGACCAAAACAAAAAGGTACAATCCGTAGAAAACGTAAATACTGAGTTTCTTCATCGTGTCCACCCATAATACTTCATCCCAGTTCACATGACGTGCGCCCGTCGTAGCGCAAACATCCGCTCGTCAGTATATGAAAATACTCCATTTTGTCAAATACGAATACCCGTTCCAGAGATAATACCGATCGGAAACATATTGGTGTCCGGAGAGAGCACCGTTCAGATTAGCCTGTTGTCAAGGGCGGCGAAACTAGTCCAATGCCTTGCGACATCCTAACAGCAGAAAGGAAAAGACAATAGTGGATAAGAAAGTGCTGATTATTGTCCCTGCATACAACGAAGAAAAGAGCATTGAAAAGGTTCTGAAGTCGATCAAAAGCGAATGCTCATTTTGTAACGTTGTAGTCGTTAATGATGGGTCGATAGATGCAACCGCAAGAGTAGCAGAGAACAATGGTGTGGTTGTCATATCCGTGCCATATAATCTTGGAATTGGCGGTGCGGTGCAGACGGGATTGCTATACGCCCACAGAAATGACTACGATATTGCCATTCAATTGGACGCTGACGGTCAACACAAAGCTGAGGAGGTTAAGAAGCTCATAAATGCTCTCAAGAAACACAATTGCGATATGGTCTTGGGAAGTCGTTTCATGGACAAGAATGAATACCACTCGACGTTTATGCGAAGGTTGGGTAATGTGATTTTTTCTGGCTTAATCGGTATGGTTACGAAACAGTTTTTCACCGACTCGACATCTGGATTTCGCGCTTTCAGTCGGCGAACGATTAATTTTCTTGCACACAATTATCCCGCTGATTTCCCTGAACCTGAGTCTTTGGTAATTCTAAAGCGACATGGTTTCAGGATAGCTGAGATCCCAGTTTCGATGGAAGAAAGACAGGGAGGCCAGTCGTCCGTTACCAAATTCAAAGCAGTGTATTTTATGATTTCTATTTCTATTGCCATTTTAATTGACTGGATTAAGACACCCATATCAAGGAATTGCAATTATGACTGACAGATTGATACCTTTCCGTTTGCAGCTTTTTGCACTTGCAATAAGTATCTTATTACTTGTTGGGATCGTGGCTCTCATAAGAAAGGGAAAGCTGAAAGAAGGATATTCGATTCTATGGTTTGGTATAGGTATTGGGTTCTTAGTGCTATCTCTGTGGACTCATTTGTTAAGCCTGGTATCCAGAGTTGTAGACGTGGACTACGAACCGGCAACACTATTTACTATGTTGCTGATAGGCTCCATTGTCGTGCTGATTCATTTTACCGTGATCATCTCTGGGTTTGATCACAAGAATAAGACATTGGCCCAATTCATTGGATTACTGATGCTGGAAATAAAGGAGCTGAAGCGGGAAAATGAAAAGATCAGAAATCAATTGATGCAAATAGGCGGTACATCCGTCTCGTCGTACAAGCAAGATGAAAAGAACGGATAACTAATGAATAACATATTAACATTTGATTTAGAAGATTGGTACCATGGCAATTTCTTAGATAATAATGACCAAGTCCATCCTGTTGATCGAATTGTTGAGCCGACACTGAGGATAATAGATATCTTAAGAAAAACCTCAAATAAGGCGACGTTTTTTGTTTTGGGATGCGTTGCTGATAAGCACCCGGAACTTGTCAAAGAAGTCTATCGAGAAGGGCATGAAATTGCTTCTCACAGTTATGAACACAAATTTGCCTACAGCCGTGATCGCGATAGGTTTGCGACGGACGTCAAAGAGTCCGTAGATACGCTTGAAAATATTATTGGAGCGAAGATATACGGTTATCGGGCGCCTTACTGGTCCTTGTATTTAGAAACAGACTGGGCTTGGGAGGTGCTTCGGCAAAATGGTCTGTTGTATGACTCCAGCTTGTACCCTTATAGGACCTATCTCTATGGGGATAGCACCATACCCCGATTTAGATTCGATCTACATAATTGTTCTTTGTTCGAAATTCCGCCTTCTATCCTTGAAATCTCCAAGGTCAGAATCCCTTTCTGTGGAGGTTTCTATTTCAGAATCTTGCCGTATCGGTTTGTGAAATGGGGGATCAGTCGAACTAATCAGTTGGACAAACAACCGGCAGTTTTCTATTTGCATCCGTATGAAATTGATGTGGAAAAGCCAAGAAGTTCGCAGGGTATTAGAAACAACTTTATCCTGCACGCAAACATAAAGCGAGCAGAACGTAAGTTATGGAGCTTATTGATGGATTTTAGCTTTGTCTCGCAGTCAGGAGGTCCGTCTTCGGCCATGGAATATCCTGTACTTTGTCATTTGGTTCGGCCTGCTTTCGGGCTTGGCGGAGATCGTTTTTCCTCAGTTCAAAGAGATAGTCGGAGGTCGGCCTGTTCACCTGCGCTGTCACACAATATGGATGTCCCCGCTCGCCAATATGGCAGTTCTGGCGTCCGTGGGATTGGCTGTATTTGCCGTGGTGGTGCATCTGTCACGGCCGAGGGCAGTCCGGGTAACGTTTGTTGTGTTCGCGTCTGTATTCTTCCTGAATGTTCTCGTTCTCGAATCAGGTTTCTTGTCGAAGATCCATTTCGCAGCCAAAGTGATTCTGTCGATAGGCTTGGCGGTTGCCCTACAACGTCTGATTGCGCGTCGGACGCAGGCCTTTGAACGATTCGTGCGGCGTACGACGATTGGTCTGGTGTTACTGGTTCTGATCCTGATCACGGCAGTAGGCGGTCGGCAGTACTTCCGTGAACGCAGGATCATCGCGACTCTGCCCGATGCTCCGCCGTCAGCACCCAATGTTCTGCTGATCGTTTGGGATACGGTACGTGCGGAGAGCATGAGCCTCTACGGATATGAGCGCCCAACCACACCCTACCTCGAGGATATAGCTAAAGAAGGAACTGTCTTCCGGAATGCCATCGCTACGGCATCGTGGACTCTGCCGTCACATGCAAGTTTTTTCACTGGCCGATTTAACTATGAACTCGGAACGAGTTGGGCAACTCCCCTCGATGCTACGTACCCCACGCTTGCAGAGGTCCTCACCAGTCACGGCTATGTTACGGGAGGGATCGTGGCCAACACTCTTTACTGCTGTACTGAACGTGGTTTGGCACGCGGCTTTGGACACTATGAGGACTGGGTGGCTTCGCCTGGGGAGCTTGTGTCCAGTTCAGCCCTAATACGGTTTGCTTTCGACCATCCCTGGGTCCATCGGCTGCTTGGCTATTATGAGTTGCTTGACCGAAAGCCTGCCTCTCGGATCACCAACGACTTCCTGAAGTGGGTTGACCGGGTACCGACTGGCCGTCCATTTTTCGCGTTCCTGAACTACTTTGACGCACATCAGCCTTATCTGCCCCCAGCGGACTTCGCCCGAAGGTTCGGGCCTACCGATCAGTTCATTCCCTATCTGGTCCGCTATATGTTCCGTACAAGGCCTTGCTTGCCGAGTAACACGACCGCCGAGGAAGTCGAGTCGATACGCAACGCATACGATGGGACTCTTGCTTACCTGGACTACGATTTGAAGCGGCTATTTGGTGAACTCAGGCAACGGAGCCTGCTCGACCGAACACTGGTGATCCTTGTTTCAGATCATGGGGAGGAATTCGGGGAGCACAGCACCTTCGGGCACGGCCAGGACTTGCATATTCAATCCATCCACGTGCCGCTTATCCTGAGGCTTCCTGGCATCGTGCCGGCAGATGTTACGGTACAAGAGTCTGTCACCCTTCGTGACATACCGGCAACAGTCATACGCCTCCTGAATCTCGGAAACGATGGGCTATTCCCCGGCCAGTCGCTGGGGAGGTATTGGCTCGAGTCCGGGAGGAAAGGGTCAGAATGCATGGATCCTCTGCTATCTGAACTCAACAAGTGTAATTGGCCAGCGGCTGCGCCTGCGGCGAAAGGGCCCATGAGATCCGTCGTTACCGGGAACATGCACTATATCCGAAATGGTGATGGCACTGAGGAAGTATACGATCTTCGTCTCGATCCCTTGGAGCACAATGACCTCGTCCAGATGCAGCAAGGTGCAGAAGTGGCGGCGCAGGCAAGGTGCATTCTCGATCAGATGCAATGACGCAGAAGACCACACACGGCATAGAAACGCCCTCACAGAAGATTAATATGGTGAGAACAATCAACCTACCTTGACGCCGCTGTAATGTGTGGATACCACAACTCTAAGGGTTAGAAATGGTATATGACTACCTTGTCGTAGGGGCAGGTTTCTTTGGGAGTGTCGTCGCCGAACGAATAGCCAATGATTTGGGCTCACGAGTCCTTATCATCGATAAACGGCCCCACATCGGTGGAAATTGCTATTCGGACACTGAGCCGGAAACGGGCATAGAAGTCCATAGATACGGGAGTCATATTTTTCACACTTCTTCGAAAAAGGTCTGGGACTACATAACCTCATTTACTGAATTCAACTCCTACCATCATCAAGTCCTCACGACCTACAAAAACAGAGTTTATCAGATGCCCATCAATCTTGAGACCATTAACTCCTTCTATGACCTGAATCTGAAACCTTCCGAGGCTCAGGAGTTTATCAGGAATGAGGCCAAGAAGGAAAAGATCAAGGAACCAAAGAATCTTGAAGAGAAGGCACTGTCTCTCATCGGGCGGCCTTTATATGAAGCATTCATCAAAGGCTATACGATCAAGCAATGGGACAAAGACCCGAAGGAATTGCCTCCCACCATAATCACTCGACTGCCTGTAAGGTATGAT
>JARRQQ010000677.1:0-2665 GCA_037381725.1 Sedimentisphaerales bacterium | reverse complement strand
GTCACGACGAAGTGGCCGTTCTCGCGCTTGAGGGTCACCTTCTCCTCGCCGGTTCCTAAGACGATACTTCCGATTTCGTCGGTGTCGAGCCCCTGGATAAGATAGGCCGGCTCGTTCGACTCGGATTTGACCCGGTTCGAGACGTGCGACTGAACCACGGCCCATACGACCATCACAGCAGCCACAATGCCCAATATCGTTAGCTTCTTGTCACTCATCTACAAGACTCCTTGTGGATTTTCGATTTTCAGTTGCCGATTGCCGATTTGTAACTCGGCAGCGCGTAAAATCGGCAATCGAAAATCGCAAATCGAAAATTTCTTATGCGTCACTCGAATGGCTGATATAATGCCTTTTTCTCGCGCCACGACGGATGCTCAGCACAATGGCGATAATCAGGATCACCGCCGGAGCGCCTAACATGTTCGCCTGGCGCAGCCGGTTGCCCAACCTTTCGATCCGCTCGCGACGGATCATCTTGACCTGACGCAACTGGCGCTGGGCCTCACGGATTTTCAGCTCCAGATCCTGCTTCTTCTGCATGACTGAGCTTCCGATGACTTCCTCCTGCCCCTCTTTTGCGGAGCCGGCAATCGACTGAAGCTCGTTCTGGAACCCGGCGATCTGCGCGTTGATCTTGTTGACCTCTTTGGCGGTCTCGGCCTCCGCCTTATGCTCGATCTCGTCAACCACCACGAACGGCCGCTTGAAATTGCCGCGTGAGCGGATCGACACCAGATCGCTCGATCCACTCAGATCGTCGATGGCGTTCAGCAGCAAGGTGCTGTTGTCGCCGACGACCATCGGGCCAAAGAAAGAGTTTTGGTACGCGAGGGCGTTGCTGATGAAGTCTACGTCTGAGAAGACCACGACCGCGCAGTCTTCCTCGGCCTCTTTCAGGCCGGGGACCTGTTCAGTTGTCGTCACTGGTTCATTCGGATCGTTCGGGTCCTTGGACTCGCTTTTGACCTCGATGCCATCCGGGAAACTGCTCTTGAGACGACCCGTAATCAGGTAGCCCATCATCGCCGGCTTGGTTCCGTCCGCGAACTTGCGCATCAGGCCTGGGCCGTCCAGGAACATCAACTCGTACGAGTTGCTGATCGAGAAACCATTGCCCCTCGGTGTCGTCATGACGAGCGGCGTGCGTTCAATTTTCGATTCGCTTGCGGCCTGGTTGGGCTCGGCCACCGGTTTGAGCACGCCGCCGAACAGCCATCGGACCTGGTTGAGGTCGGCGGTGATGACATTGTCTTGATTGAAACAGTCTCCTTCGGGCGTCAGGTTGAGGAAGCCGATGAGTCGTTCCGGCCTCTGGTTGGCGCGCGTCGGAGTTAAGTCTGCGAGGTTCCTGTCTCCGGCAAACGTGTTAGCCGGCATCTCCAGGCCCCACGTCCGCGTCAGCTTGTTCAGGTCCGAGCCGTGCTCATACTGCATCTGCATTTGCATCTGCGCTTGCGGCGGCCTGTCGGAGAAGCAATACGGGTCCTCACAGACAATCGTCCTGCCTCCTTTAAGCACATACTGGTCGATGGCGAACAATGTCTTCTCGGGCAGGTCCTTCGGGTGAATGACCAGGAGAATATCCACGTCGTTGATGTCGTTCACGTCCGTAGGCACGGTCGTGACTTCATACTTGCGGCGCAATTGCTCGACGATGGTCCAGGCGGGCCGGGGCTTCTGACCTTGTCTCCGCATCATCTCGGCCATGTATCCGCTCACGTCGTCACCCATAACCGGCAGCGAGCTTAATATCCCCACCTTTTTCTTCTGACGGGTCACGGCCGTGTCGATCAGGTAGCTGATGTCGTACTCGACGAAATTCTGCCGGTCCGGCGAGAAGAACGGGATAGACTTCTCGATGCCGAATTCCGTCTGCACCACCAGGCCGAAGAAAAAGTTCTCCTCCTGCGTGATGGGAAAGCGCTTCAATCCGTACTTCAAGGCCTGTTCCTCTTCGTCTGAGAAGGGGCGCGGGTCGATGATTTCTAATTGGACCATGCCGTGCGAGGCCGCGACGTATTCTTCCAGCAGCGCTTTAACAAACTCGTAATAATTGCTGAAGAACCGGATCTGGTCGGGGCCTTTCAGGGAGGCGGTCTTGGCGTAGTAGAGCTTGGCTTTGATCGGCTGATTCAGCTTAGCGAGAATGGACTTGGTCCCATTCGAAAGCGTGTAGAGCCGCTGGCCGGTAATGTCCAGTTTCAACGGCTTACCGATATTCTGGCAAATGCTGATGCCGGCAAAGACAATCACCAGGACAAGCGCTGCGCCAATCACTGCTCGCATCGTTCGGTTCATTATCTGGCCTTCCTTTCATCCAAGACAATAGTGCAGGCGGCGACCCACCCGACAATCAATAACACAAAATAAGAAATGTCTCCGAATTTCAACACGCCCCTCTGGATTGAATCGAAGTGCACTTGGAAACTCATGCCCTCGATGGCATTAACCATGCCGTCGGGCAGGAACGTCGAGAAGTAGTTGAGGGTGGAGGGCATGCCCGCGAAGACGAGCACGCCACAGGCCACCACCGACAAGACAAAGCTGATGACCTGGTTCTTGCTGATCGCCGAGAAGAAACACCCGATAGCGAGAAAACCGCCCGCCATTAGCAGGCTGCCCAGGTAGCCGGTGACGATCAGGCCGACGTCCGGGTTGCCGA
>JARRQQ010000676.1:0-2667 GCA_037381725.1 Sedimentisphaerales bacterium | reverse complement strand
TATAAAGCAATGGCATGGACTGGACGCCGCCGTGAACAATGGTCTGCTCGGCGTAAGGCGGCAGCAGATAGCCGACCTGGGCGCCGTTATCCGCGACGCCAAAACCGTCGACCCAGGATTGCCAGATTGCTTCGCTGGCGCCGTCATCGTCGGTATAACTCTCGAAGTTGTCCACAACAACGAAGTCGGCGGTCGTGAAGCTCCAGATCGGGCCTTCGATTGGACCCGCGCTCGTCACGGCATCCACGCGCCAGTAGTACGTCGTGTGCCAGGCGAGTTTGCCGGGATCGATGCTTTCCGACCCAAGGGCGGCGCTGCCTTGATACTCCGGCGAGCTCGTATCGGCGTTGCGTACAGCATCTTCATCCAGGCCGAGATAGACCTGGTGCGACGTGGCGTTCGTGGCCCCCGTCCAGCTTAGACTTGTGGTCATCGACACGTCCGTGGCCCCCAGGGCCGGTTGCGGAGCGCCTACAGCGCCGGGCGTCGTAAAGGTCCAGACGTCGCCTTTGTAAGTTGAGACGGCGTCAAACTCATCCACGCGCCAATAGTAGACCTTTTCCAATTCAAGCGGGCCCGGTTGGTAAGTGGCAAGACCCTGCGGGCTTCCTCCGGTGGCGTCGCTGATTTGATCGTAATCGTTGCCGAGATAAACCGTATGCAATTTCGCGCCGAAACCGGGCGTCCAGGTAAGCGTTGGAGCATTCGCGTCCGCCAGTTGGGTTCCGTCGGGCGGGTTGGGATTGTAGGCCGTCTTCGGAGGAATAGAGAAACTCCAAATGGAGCCTTTCCACGGGCCATCTGGATTCGCTTCATTGACCTCATCGATTCGCCAGTAGTACGTTGTGCCCGGGACAAGTCCGTCCGGATAGGGATATCCCGGAAAGCCAACCACATAGAACGTCCCGACCTGGTTGATGCGAAATGTCTCGCTTTCGTTTGTTGCGTTGTTTACGCTATCATAGTCATCGCCCAAATAGACGTCGTGAGAGACGGCAAAATCTCCCGCTGACCAGCCCAGCGAGACCCAGGTTTCACTGACAATGGCACCATCGAGCGGACTCGGATCCCAGGCATATGGAAAGTTACCCAGACCTTGCATAATAACCGGAATTTCCGCGGGTAAGAGGACCTTATCGAAGATCATAATATCATCGATAGCACTCATGGCGCCATGTGCGGACGGAATGTAATCGACGGTCTGAAGTCCGAAGCGGGGATTTGGATTAAGTGCCGGGAAAGGACCTAATGTATCCGCTCTGGCAATTTCTTCTCCGTCGAGATATAGGATGGCGGGACCACCGCTAAACTCCCACGTCACAGCAAGGTGAAACCAGGTGTTGGCGGTGATGACTCCGGCTGGATCAATCTCGATCCCCTGGTAGTCGGCGTCTGTGCCGTCCTCCAAATAGAATCCGAAATCTTCCGGATTGATATCCGCATGGTTTGCGCCCTTCGAGATGAAGAAGTATATGCCACCCAGGCTCGCATCGAAAAGCCGGTAGTCCTCCGGATCAGAGCCGTCCCAATCGGGTTTGAACCAGAAGGCGAGCGTGCCTGTTTCACTCAGGACATTGGGGATTTCAATGTAGTCATCCACACCATCGAGATAGACACCGCCATCCAGCTTTCCCGCTACCCATGTGGCGCCTCCGTTAAGTGTGCCGGTGTGACCGTTGCCGCTTGCGTCCCCGGCGGTAGAGCCGGTGCCCTCATCCAGTCGCCAATGGGCGACAAGCCCGGGCCAGGCCGCGTTGACGACGCTTGTCAGTGTCAGGCTGACAAGCAAAATCAGAAAGCATACGACCATTTGTTTTCTACACATGATAATCCTCCTTCAAAAGCTAGTGCTGAAAACGATCAATAACAGTCCATACGTTCATCGCACTCCATCCATGTTTGCTTAGAACTGCTCTTTGCGATATGGCATCACCTCCCTTCTCTCAAAGGACCAAAGAGAAGACTCATGAGAAGAATAGAACCGGGCACAAATGGCGAGAACGCCACTTTTCAGAAGACTGAAAATCCACAGGCTTTGTCTATCCTATTTTTGCCAGATCATTCGCCGTGACGTCAAGAAAATTCTCCAGATCGTACATCGGCAAATAACCATGCTCACTTGAAAACTGTGTCCACCAATGGCGAGCCTCGTGCGATCTCAGGCATCCTATGCAAAGAAAACGGGGCCTATGCCGAATCACATGGCATAAGCCCCGAAGATCACAAGATCAAGCTACGGTCACTCGTGGGACGAGTCCCGGGTCCCGATTGCTACCGATACAGCGCGATATCATCAACGAATATCGTCCCGGTACCGCCGGCTGACGACGTACCGGATTCACTACCCAAGCCGATGGCGAGCGTGTCCACGTTGCTCAAGTCGATGCCTTTGTCGGCAAGCGCTTGCAGCGGGATCACCCATTGCGTCCAGCGGCCGTTCTGTGCTGCGGTTGCGTCATCGTAAGCCACGACGGCGGGCGCGCCGGCACTATTGGAAACCGCTATGTACAACGGCTCCGGCGCGTTATTCGCGCTGCCGCGGAACCACAACGACAGCTCACCAACGCCTTCTTCGGTCCAGTCGCGAGCGGTCGTCAACGTCAACGTCGCTTCCGAGTTCGTTACGCCGGCTTCGTTCGTATAACCCAGCGGCATGGACTGGGCACC
>JARRQQ010000675.1:0-5444 GCA_037381725.1 Sedimentisphaerales bacterium | reverse complement strand
GTTACGGATTCCAATAACGCCCACATTGATGCGTTCATTGGCGCCAATGATTGAAGCGTAGGATTTGGCAGTAAACCCAACACCGCCAAAGGCTATTCCGGCCGTCCCAATTGCACTTTTCTTGATGAAGTCTCTTCTCTTTATCAGTTCTCTTCGTTCTGTCATCTCATTAGCCTCTCGGAATTAACTGTTAGCTGTTAAGAAATATGATTTCCAGCGACGAGAGTGATTATACCGCCTGAGTGGCCGTCAATTCAAACGGTAAATCAGCGGTCTTACGGAAGATTTGGTATGATCCAGCCTAAATATCCGGCTATCTATGCGATTCGGGCAGATATTCCTTGAGCTCCACCCAGTAAATGTCAGCCGTATCGGTAAAGCGATTCAGATTCCATCCCGTACTGCGAGTGAAAAACATATATTTCTTGTCCGGCGAGATCCTCGGTGCGATTTCATGATACCCGGTATTAACTCCGGGCCCCATATTCCGGGGCTTGGTCCAGGTTCCATCGGCTCCTCGCAGGGTGATGTACAGGTCCGTTTCCGTTCCAGGTATCGCCCCCGGCCGAATGGAGTAAAAGACCAGAAAGGATCCGTCGGGGGCAATGCCCGGGTGGCATCCTCGTAAGTCGCCCATCTCAAAAGGGATCTTTGTCGGCGGATTCCATGTGTTGCCCACAGACGGGGCAATCCAAAAGCCGCCTTGTCTGGATTTGAAGCACAGACTATTATCTGCTAACAGGGAAAATCCACCCGAAGCGGAAGTGAAGGGTGGGCCGAGTTCCTTCGGCATAGACCACCCCCGGGATGTGCGCATGCAGCGATGATAAGCCCGGCGTTTGGTGGGATCGATTCTGCTCCGCTCTGGTCTGGTGAAATATTGGTCCAAGAAGTAGATACCATTGCCATCCGGAGCCAGACATGGCGACCACACTCTGTATGGAATGCGTTTGATACGCTTAGGCGTCGTCCAGCCCCGGTCCTTGTTTTCTGTGATATAAATATACCCGAGTTTGCGATAACAGAAGGTGTTGCCATCGACGGAGAAATGGCCGTGACATTCCCA
Organism: Sedimentisphaerales bacterium; assembly: GCA_037381725.1. Taxonomy (GTDB): domain Bacteria; phylum Planctomycetota; class Phycisphaerae; order Sedimentisphaerales; family Anaerobacaceae; genus JAFGTG01. Next base: position 4,378 of record JARRQQ010000675.1, on the reverse strand, counting down.
CCGGTGAGGCCTTGTGTCACTGATGAGTCCTGGAGCAAAGACCTGGGCGATAGGCCCGGGCGGGGTCTGTCCCAGATACGGTCCCACGGCAAAGGGTTTGGCGAATACGATGCTGTCCCACAAAGCAATAACCACAATCCAATATTTAGTATATTCACTCTGATTCATAACCGGTCTCCGTTCACATATTTTGTAACGCAGTTATGCCGACACATAGGTTAAGAATAGGGCCTTTGTTATTTCAAGCTATATGCATAGAGGAACTCGTCGTGACGTATATAGAGCCTGCCTCCGCACACCACGGGATGAGCCCAAGTTTTTCCTTTTCCGCCTTTCGGAATCTTGAAACAACTTATTAGCTTGTGTCCAATAGGAGTAGGTTGCACAAGACCTACAACGCCGTCTTCATTTAGTGCGTAGAGCATTCCGTCGGCGTATGTTAGCGCCAGCCCTACGCACTGATCCGCTTAGCGTATCCGGCCGGTTTTCCAGTCCAGACAAACAAATAACCTGTTGTGGACTACACTCGAGCCGTGGAGATTATCATCGACTAAGATGACTCCACCCATATGATTTTCAAGTTGCGGTGTGCGCCATATTTCTTCGAGCGAGACCTTCCCATCTTTGACGTGGACTCTCCATTTGATGGAGCCCACCAGGGTACTTATAAAGACCTCGCCATGGTGGAAGATGGGCGTCATTATGTTTTCGTCATAATACGTTTCGTGCTTGATATGCCACAGCAATTCACCGGTGTCAACATTCACGCCGATGAAACTCTTAAGAGTCAGTGTTGTGATAATTCGAAGCCCTTCATAATCAAACAAAGCCGGAGAGGCATAGCCGGCCAATTCTCCTGTGCTGGGTGCTTTCCAAACAACCGATCCGGTTCTTTTATCGAGGGCAACCATACAAGTTTCAGGGCCCCCCGGACAAGAAATCAGATGATCACCATCAACCAACAGGGATTCTGCAAGAGCCCATCGGGGAAGCTCGCTGTTGAATTTCTCAATAACATTGAGCTGCCATATGATGTCACCGGTTTTTGCATTCAGACAGATAAGACTTCCATGAGGATTTTGATGATACAGGCAGTCTCCATCGACAGTAGGAGTTCCACGGGAACCGGGCCAAGATCCCGTCCAAGCCTCGCCGTTCTTCACTTGCCACAAGATTTTCCCGTCTAAGTTCAAAGCGGTGACAACAGTATGCTGGCCAATGTTACCGGCGGTGTAAATCATTCCATCAGCAATGGAGATGCTGGAATATCCATGTCCCAGCCCGTTGCTCGCCCATATTAGAGCAGGGCCGTTCTTTGGCCACTTCTTCAAGAGCCCTTTTTCAGTAGAGATGTTATCGCGATTCGGCCCGTGAAATTGAGGCCAGAAAGATTCTCGATCTACAGCGTAAGAAGTGGTTGTCAAGAAAACACAAAAGGTAAATAGAATAGAAATCATGTGCCGTGTTTTTGTTATTGATCTCAGGGACGTTGCAGGTCGAAGGATCAGGCATTACATGGTCTTCATTCTTCAGCTTGTAAAGGACAACGTCACCTATCCCCTTTCGTGCGGCCCATCGTCGCACGAAGACGTTAGGATCATCCTTGATGACGATGGGCAGTGATTTACATCGGTTGCGTCTTGCCCATAGACGTATCCCACGTTCAACACCGTAGAAACCCCAGTTTGGGAGCCCTTTGTATTTGACTTTTGTATCCTTCGCTCCATGAAAGTGAATCACCGATACCGGCGGGCCTGCCACAAAATCGTTATAGGCCAATAAACCCGCCCACGGAGCGATCGCTGCAAACCGTCCCGGCAACCGGGCGCCCAGATGATGCGCCATAAAGCCCCCGCTGGATGTGCCAAACACAAAGATTCTATTCGGATCAACCGTATATTGTGCAGAGATTGTATCAATGAGCTTTTCAAAGAAGCTCACGTCGTCCACCCGTCCTGCCCACCAGACTGAATAAATCCCGCCACTGTTCCACATTTGTTTGTGCTTAGGACCAAAGGGGACGGCATTGGGGTAAACCACGATAAATCCTTCACGATCGGCAATCTGGTTAAAACCGATCTCTTTCTCAAATCCATCAGCCGTTTCCCCGTAGCCGTGCAAGGCAAACACTAATGCCGTTTTGGACTGCTCCCAAAACGATCATTAGGCTTGTCAAGAATGCTCTCATCACTGTGCCCCTGAAAAAGAGAACCCGAAGGAAGAACGGGCGGGCATGGGAATCCACCCCTACCGATAGGCTTCAGGTAGATATTCCTTAAGTTCCACCCAGTAGATATCACCCGTGTCACAAACCGGACCCAGGTTCCATCCGGTACTGCGGGTGAAGAACATATATTTCTTGTCCGGGGAGATTCTCGCTCCGAATTCATAATATCCGGTATTAATTCGAGGCCCCATATTCCGTGGTCTGGTCCATGTCCCATCAGGTTGTCTCAGGGTGAGGTATAGATCCGTTTCCGTTCCGTCCAGTGCTCCCGGTCGAATAGAGTAGAAGACCATAAACGACGCATCAGGGGCAATGCCGGGATGGCAGCCTTTTAAGCCGTCCTTCTCCACAGGGAGTTTTATTGCCTGAGACCATGTGTCGCCTGTAAAAGGGGCGATCCAAAAACAGCCTCGTTCGGTCAGAAAACAGATACTATTATCCGCTGTCACGGAGAATGCAGCCCCCAAGGGATTGAAGGGTGGGCCGAGCTCCTTCGGCGAAGTCCATCCCTGGGAGTTGCGCATGCAACGATGAAGAATCCAACGTCTGGGCCGATCATACCTGCGGCTAAAGTAGATACTATTGGCATCCGGAGACAGACAGGGCGACCACGACTTGTATGGAATGCTTGTTATGCGTTCAGGCGTTGTCCAGCCCTGGTCCGCATTTTTTGTGATATAGACATACCCGAGTTTGCGATAACAAAAGGTGTTACCGTCCGCCGAGAAATGCCCATGAGCTTCCCATCGGTGCGGCCGGGTATCACAGATCAATCCGGGAGCAAAAACCTCAGCGACGGGGCCGGGTGGGGTCTGTCCCAGGTAAGGTCCTACGGCAAACGGCTCGGCGAATGCCTGTACACATCCGGCCCAAACTATAGTCACAATCCAATACATTGTTTTCCCTCTTAATTCCATAAGCTATCTCCTATTGGATACCCAAACATATTTCATGGATGCTCACACTGCCCTTGGGATCTCCTGTTATGGTTAATCGTACATAGCGTATGTCTATAATTGGGAATGTGTCCTTCAAAGGTTCCCTCAGGCTCGCGGGCGTTATGTTGTTACTGTTGTCGACCAGAAGTTGATAAGTATCGTCGAAGTCTGCCTTGGTTTCGATGAGAAATTGACAAGGCCAAGCCCCTTCGCAGAATAAGGCTGTTTGATTGATCGGATACACATGACCTAAGTCGATTTCGATCCACTCAGGATAGGATTGAACCTGCCATGCGGTATTCAGTCTCCCATCCAACGCCGCACCAGCGGGATTATCTTCTGTTTCGTTCGAGCATACAAAGGTTTTGCCCAAAGCGACATTACACCCCGGCTTGATAATCTCCAGACAGTCTACGTAGAGACCTTGTTGAATGGTATCCGCTTCCGGAACAATCATGAATATATTTGACCCTGACCGTAAATCCAGATCGTAAGGAACAATAGACCAGGCAGGCTGATCTCCGGTGGGAGGAAATTCAATCGTGATTTTTTGTCGACCTTCAAGTGCAAAGTTGAGTCTCGGTACAGCGAGGACGGATTCCGGGTTGAGATTCACATATCGTATATAAGCGGTCTTGATCCCGGCTTTCATGACATCAGTTTCCCACTGTATCGAGCAGGCATCACCCGACAGGTGAACATACCCCTGTCCTGAGAAGTCGGGTTGCGTGGTCTCTATCGACGCCCCCTGGAAATCAGCGCTTTCTGCTTCGTAGTATTGCGAGGCGGCGATCGTCAAGAGGCTTTGCGCCTTGAATATATTCGTGTCGTCACCAGTGCCCTGGAGACCCGATACGGCATAGCCGCCATAGAGACTATCCGTCCCGGCGAACGCGCCACAGTAGCCTTCCGGGGAACCGAAAACCGACACCAGATTACCGGATTGGGAGTAACGTCGTATAAAGGTCTGGCAACTCGTCCCACCGGACGGCCCCCCTTGACATCCGGCCGTGACCATATCGTGTGATCCATCCAGAGACAGAACAATGGATTTGGTATTAGACCAGCCGTTTTCCTGAGAACGAAGCGACCAACACTCATGGCCCTTAAAGTTGTATTGAATGACCCTTGACCACCAATCCGTTTCCCCAACCAGATAGACGTGTCCCAGATCATCGAAGCAGGCATTCATGATTCGAAGGGACTGATGCTC
>JARRQQ010000674.1:0-2681 GCA_037381725.1 Sedimentisphaerales bacterium | reverse complement strand
CCGGCTTTCGCCTCTGGATCCCTTACTGTTAAGGATCCAGTCAGGCTGGCTTTTGCCCTTGCACTCTACGAAGGGTTTCTGCCGGAGCTGCTCACCTCGGCTCAGCAAAATCCAGACGATCCCTTTATCGCTCACGCGGTCAACAGGGCGTTGTATCACGTCGGCCGGCTCGGCTACGATATGTTCACCTGGCCCCAGCAGCCGGACTACCTGTTTTTGTCGAATGAGAAGTACAAATGGATGTACTGGCAGATCTTCGATGTCTTTTTGGATCTCGGCGTTGTCAATATGGCCGAGAACGCCTTGACGGAATGTCTCGAAGGGCTGGGCAGCCGGCCTATGATTTTGCAGCGACTGGCCCTGATCAATATGGTCAAAGGTAATTTGGATTCGGCCAGAATCTATCTCGGCGCGCTGAGCAAAACGCTCTTCGATGGGGATTGGGCCAGGCGCTATCTCAATCTCCTCCGGACCGACCCGGACCTCTCCGCGGACGACTATATCCAGCATCTGCGTTCGATACGCCTGGATAAGGATTGCCCCACTTATTCCCTTCTCAAGGAGAGGACACTCACGTGGCTCCTGGAGAAGAACAGCCATAACCGCATGGCGTTCGAGTATCTCATGGCCTGGTATATGCTCAACAGACGATTGAGCAAACTCATCGAGAATCTTGATCGTTTGCAGGATTTGGGCTATCGCGAGCTGCCCACACATTATGAGGAAGCGGCCCTCATCTACCTTTATGGAACGAAGAAGCCCGTACCCCTGACCGGCTATCCCGCGCATCCCCAAAAGCGTCAGCAGATCGAAGAATTTACCCACTTGCTCAATCGCTACGGCGGGGACAAACAGGCCGCCTCCAAAGAGCTATCCAAAGAGCTTCGCAATACCTATTTTTATTATTACCTTTATACCCCTTTTGGAACGAGAAGATGACTCGGGCGGAAAAACCTGATAAAGCGAAAACGGGGGCAAGGGCACGATATGTTTATGCCCTTGTTGTTTGTGCCCTTATCGGTTTTGCGTTGTACTATGTTCTTAAAGGCAACGACGTCGCGATCACCGAATACAACGTTGTTCATCAGCCCGCAAAGATTCGACCTGATTATGCCGGCGCTGTTGTTCCGCCTAACATCGCGCCTCTCAACTTTTGCATAGAGCAAGACGGCTCGGGCTATTTCGTCAAGATATACTCCAAACAGGGAGAGCCAATCGAGATATTCAGCAAGACGTCCGGGATTGAAATTCCGGCTCGCGCGTGGCACCGGCTTCTTGACGTGAACAGAGGTCAGCCGCTCAGCGTGGATGTCTTTGTCGAATCGCGAAGCGCCACGTCGTCTTCCGCCGTGGAGAATAAACGTTGGTCCCGCTTTGACACGTTCACTATCGAGATTGCCAACGAGGATATAGATTCTTTCCTGGTCTGCAGGAAGATTCATCCAGCTCACGGCACCTGGAGGGATATGGGCATCTATCAGCGTGATCTGAGCAGCTTTCGTGAATCCGTCGTTTTGAGTAACGGATATCTCAAGCATGGTTGCGTGAATTGCCATACTTTCTGTGGAAATCGTACGGAGAAAATGGTTATTGGCATCCGCAGCGCGGCGTACGGTAGCTCGGCTTTGCTGGTTGATGGTGGCAAAGTGCAGAAGATCGGGACAAAATTTGGCTATACGTCCTGGCACCCCAGCGGCCGGGTTGCGGCATTTTCCGTTAATGGCGTCAGGCAAATCTTTCATTCGGCGGCCGGCGAGGTCCGCGACGTGATCGACATTGATTCTCTGATGGCGTATTACCTGGCTGACTCGCAGACCGTCAGGACTGCTGGCGATCTTGCCCAAAAGGATCGGCTCGAGACCTACCCCGCCTGGTCCGCGGATGGTCGTTACCTGTACTTCTGCAGCGCACCGGCACCCTGGACCGACCGGACGACCATTCCCGAATCTTTCGAGCAAATCAAGTATGATCTCGTCCGCATCAGCTATGACCTCGACCGTGACCAGTGGGGTACGCTGGAATCGGTGCTTTCTGCCGAGCAGACGGGTCTGAGTATCCTTCTACCGCGCATCAGCCCCGACGGCCGGTGGCTGCTGTTCTGCATGTGCGACTACGGCTGTTTCCCCGTCTACCGCTCCAGCAGCGATTTGTATATGATGGATCTTGATGCCGCCCGACAGACGGGCGAGTACCCGTACCGCCGGCTTGACATCAACAGCGAAGACAGCGAAAGCTGGCATTCCTGGTCGAGCAACAGCCGGTGGATCGCGTTCAGCAGCAAACGGGGCAGCGGTGTGTTTACCCGGATATACATCGCGTACGTCGATGAGAACGGCAAAGTTTACAAGCCGGTCCGGCTGCCACAAAAAGACCCGATGTACTATGACTCGTGCCTTTGGACCTACAGCGTCCCGGAGCTTGTCGCCGAGCCTGTTCGGGTTACAAGGGAAAAGCTCGGCAGGGTCGTACGCGGCTCCCGGAGCATATCCATCGAGATGCCGATCACGATGGCGACCCCCAAGGCCGGCAAGCTTCCCGAAAGCCAGGGACCCTGGCACACGGAACGCGAATAAGGCAGGCTTCTATGGCGTATCAAAACCGGTGAAAATTATTGACACACCGAGGAAATTGCGTTATTATGAGACTTCAAGCGTTCAGGAGTGTCTTTGTGAATTGCAGAC
>JARRQQ010000673.1:2745-5232 GCA_037381725.1 Sedimentisphaerales bacterium | reverse complement strand
CCGGCCAGCCTTGCAACCAAAGGGCATGCCCCATATGTGGTGCCACCATGACAAGAGAATGACTTTTTTGAAAGGTGACTATTATGCCAGGTGGAGATGGAACAGGTCCTGCTGGCGTGGGACCAATGACAGGTAGAGCTGTCGGTTTTTGCGCAGGCCATGGCGTTCCGGGTTATATGAATCCTGTAGGTGGCCGCGGGTACTGGGGTTGGGGCAGGGGGTTTCGCGGGGGCGGACGGGGCTGGCGCAACCGGTACTATGCAACTGGTCTTCCTCGATGGGCGAGAACTGGATATGACTTACCGGTTTGGGGAGGGATGGCGAATCCATATACGTACGGCGGGACACCATTTGCTCCAGGCCTGACTGCACAGCAGCAGATCGATGCTCTGAAAAGTCAGGCGGAATATCTTGAAGATAGCCTGGATGGAATCAGACAGCGCATAGAGGAGATCGAGAGCCAGACCAGCAGCAAGGAAGGTGCGAGGTAAGCCTCGCCGCGGAATACTCTTACGGCCGAACATGCCACGAGAAGCGGGCGGACAAGCTGACTGCAAGAAGTGTGGCCAGGGGAGATTAAACTATGCCGGAATTTGGAAATCCATTCAGCGGGCTTGCCAAGGACCGCAAACTTACGGACGCCGAGTTAGTCAGAGCGATTCGCTTAATGATAGCGGCTGAATATGAAGCCGTTCAGCTTTACATGCAACTGGCAGAATCCACAGACAACAAATTGGCCGCCAAGGCGCTCAAGGAAATCGCGGATGAAGAACGTGTGCATGCAGGTGAATTTCTGCGTCTACTGCATGAGTTGGCTCCAGACGAAAAGAAATTATATGATGAAGGGGCCGAAGAGATGCAAGAGATGATAGATGAACTCAAGAAAGGTAGGTAATGTGAGGTTCTTTCTCTAAAGATCACTCACGGGACAGCCGTTGAACCCGAGCTGTTAGATTCAACGAGGCGACACCCGGCGCCGTAAAAGGCTGGGGCGGATTGTAGGAATTTGAAAGGAGGTCTAACAATGCCAATATTCGAATATCAATGCAGCAAGTGTGGGCATAAAATGGAGTTTTTGGAAAAGGGCGGTAGCAAAAATAAACATCTCTGCGAAAAATGCGGAAGCTTGGATACGCAGAAATTGTTTTCAGGATTTTCTGTTGGACAGAGTAGCAAAGGAAGCAATTCCTGCTCTACGGGGACGTGCCCGACGAGAACATGTGGATTCTGAAAGGGAAGATCGTCTATGAAAGTTGCAGCGACTTCAACAGGCTCAACGCTAGATGATGATGTGGAGGCGCGCTTTGGCCGATGTGCTTATTTCTTGGTTGTGGATATGGAAACGATGCATTGTGAGCCCATGGAGAATCCCAATATTGCTCTTGGGGGCGGTGCGGGGATTCAGTCTGCTCAGTTGCTGTCGGAAAAAGGCGTAACGACAGTCCTGACCGGTAACTGCGGGCCGAATGCATTTGAGGTGTTTGGTCGGGCGGGTATAGAGGTCATCGTTGGTATCAGAGGACCAGTCCGCAATGCCGTTGAACAATTCAGGAGAGGCGCTTTCTCTTCTGCCTTGAGACCCGATATAGCGAGTCACTTTGGTCTGACCGCTTCGTCGTCAAACGCGACCCCGAGGGGGCAGTCGACAACCAGTCCACTCGGACAGCGTGTCGGAACGGGTTTCGGCACGGGAGGTGGACGAGGGGTGGGCCGCGGGCTGAAAGGCGGACGCAGCATGGGCAAAGGGAGGGGTTGCGGTGGCGGGATGGGCAAAGGCATGGGCCGCGGCATGGGGCGTGGATTGGGTATGAGTATGGGAGCAGGATTTGAAACGACCAACTGGCCCCCAGGATATCAGGCTGCTTTTCCATCAGGATCAGATCCTGACCCGGCACAAAGAAAAGCCTCTCTGCACGACCAGGTGCGAATTCTGGAAGAGCAAAAACATCAGATAGAGCAAAGAATAAATGAGTTGGAGACTGGTCACAGGTCCGTCGCAGTGGTCGTCTCCGAAAATTGCATAGGTTGCGGGATCTGTATGGATGCATGTTCGGCAGGAGCTATTCATGTAAAGGAAAAAGCTGGTGTTAACGAAGATCTCTGTATCGGTTGCGCGGCCTGCGTGCCGGCATGTCCCAACGAAGCCATCATCATGGCCCAAAAGGAATTTCGAAAATAGGCTGTCACTATTTTCGAAACAAAGCAAGTTAGTAGCACCCTTCACATAGTCACTTGCGAGAACCGAAGCTGAAGTCATCGTGCCTTCTCATTCCCAGGTTTCTGCTGGTAAAGCAGGTGCCTTAAAGGTAAGGGTTTCATTCATAGGAGATAACGATGGACCTGAGGAACCTCAAATGAAATCGAGAATAGTGCCGCAGTGTGCGAGCTGTAGGAACAAAGAGTGTCGTAATGGAAAGGATTGCTTCTCGCAAACATCGAGGCATAGACCATTGTACTATGACGATGTAGCGAAACTGCACCATGCGG
>JARRQQ010000673.1:0-2684 GCA_037381725.1 Sedimentisphaerales bacterium | reverse complement strand
GAAACACGGTTGGGTGAAATCATTCTGTTGGCTAAGGAGTAGGGGTATCAAAGGCTTAGTTTGGCCTTTAGCGTCGAGTTGAGTGAAGAGGAGCGGGCGCTCGAGAACATTCTTTCAAAGCATTTTCAGGTTGTTTCGGTTTGCTGCAAGGTCTGCGGGATCGATAAGAAGGATTTTGGATTGCAGCAGATCTCGTCACGGAGCAACGAGGTCATGTGCAACCCGGCCGGACAGGCCCAATTGCTCAACGAAGCGGAGACACAGTTCAACGTGATATGCGGGCTTTGCGTGGGTCACGATGCGATCTTTGCCAAACTCTCAGAAGCACCCGTGACTACGCTTATTGCCAAGGATCGTGTATTGGCTCACAATCCTGCGGCCGCCATCTATTGTCAATATATTCGAAGACACTTTGGCGAAAACAGAAGTGGAGATGCATGATGGATCAGACATTCAAGGCGACGGAGATTACGATTGGTTTCCATCCGGGCGGTTACAGAATAGACAAAACAGCGTCTCCAATGGATCGATATACGAAATGGGACATCTTGCCGGGCAACCATTGGGTCGACCCGAAACCGGTGTGTTTCGATTCTCTTCCTCACAACGGGTGGATCGTAAAAGACAGATTCGATTGGGATGAAATTAGCATGACAGGAAGAGGGAATGTAAATTCGTGTTAGGCTTTGGTGTAGCCATTTTATCTATCCTCGTCATTTCTGTCTTGATGAGCATGACCGGCCGTGGTGGCGGTAATTTTTATGTCCCTGTGTTAGTGGCTTGTGGATTGCCCATTCTTCAGGCAGCGACGTCTGCACAATGTATTCTGGTATGCACGGCTGTAACGGCTGCGCTTGTCTTTCAGAAGAGTCGAATGATTGACTGGAAGCTTGCGATGGTGATCGATCCGCCGACAGATGTAATGGCACTTGTGGGCGGATACTATGCTCATCTCTTGCCAGGCGAAGTTCTGAAGTTCGTTTTTTCTGGCTTGCTGGTACTCGCTGGTTTTTTTATGTTGCATCCTGCCCAAGAACAATCTCTTAGCAACAGGAAACGATTTGGATTTTGGCGTCGAAAGTTCGGCGAGCATGAATACACGGTGAATCTCAGGCTGGCTCTGCCGATTACCACAGCGACCGGTCTGGTGGCAGGAATGGTCGGGATAAGTGGAGGCTCTTTCAAAGTTCCTTTGATGGTTCTTGGTTGCGGCGTACCTATGCGTGTTGCGGTAGGCACATCATCCGCCATGGTTGCCGCTACAGCTTTTATGGGCCTGGTCGGACATTCTGCCGCCGGGGATTTCGATGCATCTTGGGCCATTCCCATGGGCATCACCGCCGTAACTGGAGGGCTTCTGGGCGGCTTATTTTCGCTTAAAACACAGCCGAAAAACCTCAAAAAGATATTCGCGTACACAACATTAGTGGCGGCCTTATTCATGTTAATAAACGCATGGTTATCATTTGGAAGTATTTAGGAAACACAATGCAAATAGCGATTGCAAGTGGCAAAGGTGGAACAGGTAAAACAACCATCGCGACGAATCTGGCTTGTTCGATCGCTCGAATGGGCCACGCCGTGCAGTATCTTGATTGTGATGTTGAGGAACCGAACGGCCACATCTTTCTAAAGCCGGACATAGACCAGACGCAGGATGTAACGATAGGTGTTCCGGATGTTGATACCACATTATGCAACGGTTGTGGCAAGTGCGGCCAGCTTTGCCAATACAGCGCCATTATATGCCTGAAAGGTACTGTCATGACGTTTGAGCCGTTGTGCCACTCCTGCGGTGGATGTATGGCCATCTGTCCACAATCCGCGATCAAAGAAAAACAACGCAAGATCGGCGTCGCTGAATTCGGCCAAGCCAACGGAGTCCTTTATGGGGCTGGCAAACTCGATATTGGCGCAATCCAAAGCCCTGCCTTAATACGCTATGTCAAACAAAAAGTGACCAATAGCGACATAGTTGTTATCGATGCTCCCCCGGGCACCTCCTGTCCAGTGATCGAAGCGGTTAAGGGAGCCGATTTTGCTCTGCTGGTCACCGAACCGACCCCATTCGGTTTGAACGACCTGGAACTGGCGGTGGAAATGGTCCGAGAGCTTGGGCTTGCCTTCGCCGTGGCTATAAACCGATGTGACATCGGCGATAACCGGGTCGTCGAATATTGCCAGCAAGAGGGTATAGAAATACTTCTTGAGATACCGAACGATCGATTGATTGCAGAGGCCTATTCGAAAGGTATCAGAATCATCGATGCCCTCCCCGTCTACGAGGAGAAGTTCGCACATCTATTTCAAAAGATCCATGCGAGTGTGCCGGTCTGATGAAAGACGATCTTGAGTTCATGGAGAGGATAACCCACGACTTAGCAGCAAGAAGGGCCGCCTGCGAAGTCCTGGGGATTTCCGAAACGGCTGACGGGGGGGATCTAAAGAAGGCCTACAGAAAAGCCTCCATGAAATACCATCCCGATCATAATCCAGATGACGCCGAAGCGTCCAAACAATTCATGCTTGTCAAATGTGCCTATGAGCTGTTAGCGGAAGACAAGCCCTGTCCGCAGTTGCTGGAGGAAATCAACTCCTGGGACGGCACTCCGGGAGACGGTGAGTACAAACTGGATAATCCATGGGGACATTTTCTGTGGTGGCGGGAGAAGTTTTTCGGTTCC
>JARRQQ010000672.1:0-2688 GCA_037381725.1 Sedimentisphaerales bacterium | reverse complement strand
GAGCGCTGCAAAAGCGGAGGGCTACCCAAGACAAGGGTAGACGGTTGTGGAAAACAGTAGCCGATCTGACCTCTTTGATAGAGTGCTGTGCCTTCGTACATTGCCTTTTCCATTCCGGCACAAAGGCCGAGCTTCAGACGCAATTCCGGAGTGGCGTTGTCGAAAGTGCCTTTGACTATCAGCAAGCCCTGGGGGGCCTGCTCGGGATTCCCGGCCAATACCACCGTCGCGTATTGTACTTCACTGCGAGGATCAATGCCTATCATCCCTCGAGCCATCTCGATGTACTGGCTCACCAGCGTTGAAACGGCCGGATTGGCCTCCTTGGAAAGCTCCAGAAACTGAAAGAAGGCTTCGAGATTAACGTTTCCCACAAGCCACCAGTCGGCCGGAAGATACTTTAGGCACGGGTTGCTTACGGCTTTGGTGGACAGAGTAGACGAGGTCGTTAGCGGCAGTTTTATCAACTCGCGTTCCGTCTTTAATTCCAGGATAGCCTTGCTCGGGATGGCAAAATTCAGGGCCTGGCCCTTCGGCACCATGAACGTGGCGACACCCACAACCTGGCCCTTCATGTTCAGCACCGGGCTGCCGCTCGATCCACCTGATATGGGTGCGGATATTTGCAGGACCCGGCCATAGCCCGATGTCTCGCGAATACCCGAGACAATCCCTTTGGATACGGTTGACTCCAGGCCGAGAGGATTTCCGACGATAACGATGTCCTCGCCAACGGGCGGAAGGACATTCACGGGCGTAACGTAAGGCGTTCGAGCGCGGCCGGTGTTGACGCGTAGTTTCACGATATCCGAATCGACGTTGATAGCCAAAATCCCTTCGACAGGATGGGTCCGTCCGTCTGCAGTCTTGACCTTGACGGTGGACGCTCCATCGATCACGTGATGGTTTGTGATTAACTGACCATCGCTGCTGACAAAGAATCCGCTTCCCTGCAGCATAGCGTGGCCGTCTTTGTCGAAGGATATGACCGTGGCTACGGCGGGCTGTATCTTCTTGAAGAGCTCGCTGAGAGTCATGTCGGCCCTTGCCCTGCAAGGAACGCTCAATAGCAGACAGGCGAATAGTAGTTTCGACTTTCGCATCTCTCAGCCTCCTGATAGCTCCATCCCGAAGCACTATCGTTCTTGGACGCTCGGTTTCATCTAATCAAGCCGCTTTCTATCAGAACTGCAAGGATTTTTTTGGATCAGACGACGGTACAGTGTTTTCTGTGCAGGCGTACTCGTGAGCGTCTTTGCCCGAAAGCAAATTCGAGGCAAAGCTCGCGTCGTACGACTTTGCAGATTCACTTCTCACCGCGGGAGCCAGGCGGTGGCGTTAAAGGCGCCGTTACATAACTTTATGGCTTTGGCAAGCTCTCCTTGGCATAGAGAATTCTCGTGGTCGCAGGGGCCGCCGGTGTAGTATTTCTCCAGGACGGGCAGGGCGCGCTTGTCGCCAATTTGGCCGAGGGCCCAGACGGCACGATTCCTCTTTCTGAGGCTGTGATCCTCTGAGTCCACGTACGCCGTCAATGCTTCGACCCTGTCGCCCGGATATTGCCTGACGGCTTCGGCACTTATCTCTTTGACGCCCGACCTGATGGACCAGCAGGCCAACGTGTAGGCCACAAAGAGAAAGGCAAAACAAGACAAGATCCCATAAACAAGGACCTTCCTGACAGCAGCGAACCGGCCACTGTGCTTGGCTTCGACGCGTTCTTCCATAATTCACCCCGCTCAAAGGTTTTGGGCATAAATTCATTCACGTCTCGACGATTTCCACGTTCTCAGGTCGGAGGCGGTTCAGGTCGGGCAGTTGGTTGCGGCCCAACCGGGCTTCGATGAGGACGGAGTTGTTGGCGTATTGCACACTGATGATTTGGCCGTGGGCGCGGAGGTAGCTCTGGATCTTACCGTTGGATTGGCTGCTTGTGACGCGCAGCAGAACCTCGGTGCCTCTGTATCTTTCGGTGACGGCCTCACTTAGTGCGTCCAGACCGAACCCCGTCCGGGCGGAGATGGACACCGAATCCTGAAGGACCGTCTCCAGCGTTTCCAAGTGGCCGATCGCGCGGACGGCATCGACCTTGTTGAGCACGGCCAGGATGGGTCTGTCGCCGCACCCGATCTCGGCCAGGACGCTCTCGACCGATTTGATCTGCTTGAGTGTATCGGGATTCGCTACGTCGATCACGTGCAAGAGCAAGTCGGCGTTGACGGCCTCTTCGAGCGTCGCTTTGAACGAGGCGACGAGCTGGTGGGGCAAGTCCTTGACGAACCCGACCGTGTCGCTGACGAGCACCTCGACGCCTTTGGCCGGGGTCCACCGCCGCGTTCGCGTATCGAGCGTGGCGAAGAGCCGGTCCTCGACGAGGACGCCGGCGTCGGTCAGCGCGTTCAGGAGTGTGCTCTTGCCGGCGTTGGTGTAGCCGACGAGGCAGATTTTGAACAAGCCCCCCCGACCGTCGATCTCGCGAATCCGGCGGCGGTCGATCCTGGCCAGATCGCGTTTGAGCTCGGTGATCCGCTTGCTCACGAGGCGGCGGTCGATTTCGAGCTGCTGCTCGCCCGGACCTCGGGTCCCGATACCGCCGACCGCCCCGGCGGATGTGCCGCCGCCCGCGCCCGCGACGGTGTCCAGGTGCGACCACATGCGGGTCAGGCGCGGGTAGGTATATTCAAGCTG
>JARRQQ010000671.1:0-2691 GCA_037381725.1 Sedimentisphaerales bacterium | reverse complement strand
GGGGCGTTGACGTTCTTTCACATGGCAGAATATTGTGACACTCCTCAATCGAAAGAGAGGAGAAACAGGGAACACGAAGCATGCCTAAATGAGAGAGCTATATTATGTCTACTCGACCACGAGCTGTCAAGGAAATTTGACGTCTTGTCGGTCATAAGACTGAGTAATTTTATTGATGACATGTCACTCTTCAAAATCTTCTTTTTGTGACAGTCTTGCTCGCCACTCATCGGCCTTTTCTGGTTTGTTTCAGGCTTCGTAGAGGTCGATAGGAGCACATAAAATAATTGAGTCATGGTTCAGTTCTTGATAGAATAGTACAGCTTTGTTGAGAAGTACAGATCCGAGAAGAATCATGACTGATGTCACGCGCATTTTGACTGCGATTGAGCAAGGCGATGCTCGAGCTGCGAATGAGCTACTACCACTGATCTATGAAGAACTTCGTCTCCTTGCATCTCAGAAGATGGCCCAAGAGAAACCGGGTCAGACGCTGCAAGCGACTGCGTTGGTTCATGAGGCATACCTTCGACTGGTAGAGGCAAAGGACCAGAATTGGAGCAGTCGAGGCCATTTCTTCAAAGCGGCTGCTGAGGCCATGAGGAGAATCCTCATAGATAACGCTCGAAGGAAGAAAAGCCTGCGAGCAGGAGGGGAGCGTCAACGAATTGACGCTGATGACGCGAATCTATGGGGACTGACCCTATCCGACGAAAGTACTTCGGAATATCTTCTTGCACTTGATGACGCTCTTAATAGGCTCAGCAAATCCGATCCTCGCAACGCCGAATTAGTGAAGTTGCATTACTTCGCAGGGCTTTCTCTTGATCAGGTGGCCAAGATACAGGGTATCTCTCGCCGGACGGCGGCACGATGGTGGACATATGCTCGTGCCTGGTTGCATCGCGAAATTAGTGGCGAGGAGGAACCTGATTTGCGACACTGCCCTTCATGAATGGCGCATTCTTGTTGTGAGAATGACCCATGAGCTATGGCTTCGATATTCCTGAAAGCGGAAGTTTCGACGCTCATTCCTACCGTACGACCAGAGGCCCGGAGTCAATTTTTTCGAAAGTTTTCCATTTTTTGTGTCCCATCTCTACCACAGATTCCGCACTGTTATATAGAAGACACGTGGTACTGGAGTAAGACAATGGCTGAGGACCTTGAACATATTAAGGCAATTCTGACCGAAGCGCTTGAGAAAGAAACGGAGGCAGAGCCGAAGGCTTATTTGGATGAAGTCTGTGGAACCGACACAAATCTTCAAGCTGAAGTGGAATCCTTACTCCGATCTCATGACCATGTAGGCGATTTCCTTCAAGTATCGCCCTTTGGCCCCGACATTAGGTTGGATACGTCTCCTTTGATCGAGGATATCGGCACAATCATCGACCGGTATAAGCTGTTGGAGAAGATCGGCGAAGGAGGCATGGCTGGGGTTCATATGGCTGAGCAGACCAAGCCTATCAACCGGAAAGTTGCACTTAAGATTGTCAAATTGGGAATGGATACTAAGCAGGTAATTGCCCGCTTTGAAGCCGAACGCCAAACATTGGCTGTGATGGATCATCCAAATATTGCCAAAGTTTTCGACGCTGGAGCTACAGAGACCAGTCGGCCATACTTTGTCATGGAACTTGTCCACGGTGTTTTGATCACCGAATACTATGATGAGAATAAATTAGACACGTGTGGGTGTCTAAAACTCTTCGTTCAGGTCTGTCACGCTGTACAGCATGCGCACCAAAAAGGCATTATCCACCGTGATATCAAGCCCTCGAATGTCTTGGCGACAATGCACGATGATAAACCTGTTCCCAAAGTGATTGATTTTGGTATAGCGAAGGCGACAAACCAGCGATTAACGGAGAAAACTGTATTTACCCGGTACGCTCATTTTGTAGGAACACCTGCGTACATGAGCCCAGAACAAGCACAGATGAGTGGATTAGATGTGGATACTCGCACCGACATCTACTCACTCGGCGTATTGCTGTATGAACTGCTAACTGGAACCACACCGTTTGATGCGGAAAAGCTCCGCGAGGCTGGATACACAGAGATTCAGCGAATTATCTGCGAGATGGATCCTTTAAAGCCGTCCACTAAGCTCAATAAATTAGGCCAAACATTGACCAATGTAGCTCAATATCGGCAGGTAAATCCCGAGACTCTTCACAAGTTGGTAAAGGGCGACCTGGACTGGATTGTTATGAAGTGCCTGGAGAAGGATCGGACACAGCGATACGAGACGGTGCATGCTCTGGCCGAAGATGTCGAGCGCCATCTGAATAACGAACCGATCCTTGCCGGCTCACCGAGTCTTATATATCGGGCAGAGAAATTCTGGAAAAGGCACCAGTCGCAGATAACCGCTGCCGCAGTGATAACTGTCCTTGTAGCTGGTCTTTTCATCACTGCATGGATGTATCATCGAAGTGTAAACGCACGAGAACTTCAGTGGGCTAAAGGCGAGGCCTTGCCTCGGATTATTAAGCTAATCGAACAGCATGATTATCGCCAGGCCTTTTCGCTGGCTAAGAGGGCAAAAGAATCAATCCCTGAAGATCCAGCACTAAAGGAGTTGTGGCCGCGTACCTGTAAGGACTACTCAATTACTACAACTCCTGTCGGGGCAACCGTATCAAACGGTGTGGTTCCAGTTAGCAGTTCATACAGCAATACGCC
>JARRQQ010000670.1:0-2696 GCA_037381725.1 Sedimentisphaerales bacterium | reverse complement strand
GGCCCACATCGCCGCCACGCCTCCGGCCCGAATCTCGCAATCGTCCGGATGGGCGCCGAAGGCGATAACGTTCAGCTTGCCCGTGTGGGTTGCTCTGGCCGCACTGACGCGCTCGCTGGTCAGGGGTGACTGGGATAAATCCCGCTCGCGCGCCGCGATTGAGTAGGTACAGACGCCGACAATGAATCCAAGAGCAATGAGGGTGAACGTGACGGGGTGTAGTATTGTCTTTTTCATGGTATGCCTCCTAAAAAGAAATAGTGACAATTGTTTCAAGCCAAATCTTATTTGATTGATTCTACAGTATCTGTGATACTGAGGAAAGGTAAATGAGAGATTGTTCGTAGTGTGCCCGTAAGGGCATAAAGAATAACGCCTCACGGCGTCACTACAAGCATAGTCACAATGGAGGGGTTGATCATGTATGATTATCGTAACATGACGAGTCAAGAGAGAGCGAAAACACTCATGGCTCGGAAGTCGTTGGGGCGTCCGTGGCATGCACCGCCGCATTTTGGACAAATCTGGGGCGTTTACATGATCTCTGCGGCCTGCTACGAACACCGGCCAATCATGACCGCAGACACACGTCGTGCGGAATGGGAACGAACGGTTATAGATGCATTTGGGCCGGAGAATCCCGATGGAATTGCTGTTCGTGCATGGGTGGTGCTGCCGAATCACTATCATCTCATCATCGACGGCGACTTACGCGTGTTTGCTCGCCGAATCGCGCGTTTCCATAACGGCAAGGCTACGCAGTGGAATCGTGAAGACCAGACTAAGGGCCGAAAGGTCTGGCATCGGTTTTCAGACCGGCTTATCCGCACCGAGCGGCATTACTATGCTTCGCTGAACTATATCCATGCCAACCCGGTGAAGCACGGGTATGTTGCATCTGCCGATAGTTGGATATGGAGCAGCTTTTCCCTTTACCTCGATGCCCTGGGGCGTGATTGCCTGGCCAACTGGTGGAGGAAATATCCGGTCGGGGATTATGGCAAAGGTTGGGACGAGTGAGTTCTCCGTTTGTAGTGTGTCCCGTTCGTAGTGTGCCCGTAAGGGCATCCTAGAAGAACAACGCCTTACGGCGTCACTACGAACGGCAACTCAGATGTAAACCTTGTCCGTCATTCTGGGGAAGGGGATGCACTGGCGGATGTGCTTTTGGCCGGTGATCCAGGCGACGGTTCGCTCGACGCCGAGGCCGAAACCGCCGTGAGGGACTGAGCCGTATTTGCGCAGATCGAGATACCAGTTGTAGTCTTCGATCTTCAAACCCTGCTCGCGGATTCGCGCGACCAGTCGGTCGTAGTCATCTTCGCGGATCGAGCCGCCGATGATCTCGCCGAACCCGGCCGGGGCGAGCAGGTCGAAATTCAAAACCACGTCCTCGTTGGTCCTGTCGGTCTTCATGTAAAACGCCTTGGCCTGCTTGGGATAGTGCGTGACAAAGACCGGCTTATCGTGCATCTGCGAGATGATGGTCTCGTCCGAGCCGCCGAGGTCCTTGCCCCAGCGAAATTCAGCGGCCAGCTCGGCGTGCTTCGGATTGTTCTCGATCTTCGTGTCCAATTCGCCAAGCTCGGACCGCAAATCGATCAACTCCGCGGCGTTTTTATCGCGCTTCCATTGCTTCAACTGGCCTTTCTGCTCCTCCTCGAGTTCGGCGATTCGACTTTCGATGTGCTGCTTTTGGCTCTTGAATTCTTCTAACTGCCCGGCGAGAAATTCCTGAGCTTTTGCACTTGTGAGGATATCGACGGCCTCGGTGTACGTGAGCCTGTAGAAAGGAGGCGTGATTCTTTCAAGTGCGGCGATATCCGCGCCCAATGTTTCAAGCTGGCTGCGATTGTCCTGCAAAACCCGGGCGACGACGGCCGAGACGAAATTCTCCGCCAATTCGAGCAAGCCGTCAAGCTCGATGAAGGCCACTTCCGGCTCGACCATCCAGAACTCCGTCAGGTGCCGGCGGGTCTTGCTCTTCTCGGCCCGGAAGGTCGGCCCGAAGCAGTAGACTTTGCCGAAGCTCATGGCCGCCGATTCGAGGTGCAACTGACCGGTCTGGGTCAGGTACAGCGGGCTGCCGAAATAGTCCACCTCGAAAAGGGATTGCTGCTCCTCGCCGGCGGCCGCCGTGAGGATGGGCGTGTCGATGAGCGTGAAGCCGTTGTCGTTGAAGAAGCGGCGGATCGCGTCGATGACGGTATGGCGAATCTTGCCGATGCACCATTGGCTCTGCGAGCGAAAGTGCAAATGGCGATGCTTGAGAAGAAAGTCGATGCCATGCGATTTCGGCGTGATGGGATAATCCATGGCCGGGGCGATGATGCTCGCGTCGGTCACCGCTAACTCATAGCCGCCCACGCTCCGCTCGTCGGCGCGAACGACCCCAGTGACGCTCAGCGACGATTCCTGACCAAGGTGTTTGAGCTGCTCAAACAATTCATCAGGGACTTTGCCCTTCTCGACGATACACTGACAAAGCCCCGTCCCGTCGCGAACAATTAGAAATTGGATCTTCCCGCTCGCCCGGCTGTTATACAGCCACCCCTTCAGCGTAGCCTCTTGCCCCACATGGTTCTTCAATTGCACGATATAAGTCGTGTTAGCATTTGCCATGACTTCGTCCTTCGACGGTACTGAATTAACTCGAGATTCTCAGCCATAAACTATACATCTCAGGACGATTTGCT
>JARRQQ010000669.1:0-2702 GCA_037381725.1 Sedimentisphaerales bacterium | reverse complement strand
AACGTCTTCGTGGCCGAGTAGATTTGACATGGCGTATCGAGGTCAGATCCCTGCTCCGCTGGAGTGGTGGCATTGGGCCAGATCATCCTACCATTGCGGATCACACAGGCATACTTAGTTCCATCTTCCTTGGCATCCGGAGTCTTCGGATCGTCCAGGGCTTTTTGAAGGTACTGCATGGCCTGCTGAAGCTTGGCCGAATCGACTCCCTCGTCTTCCGGCCTGCACGTTTGCCAGTTATGGCTGCCGGCTGTTGCCGGCGGTGGAAAATACATCTGGCCCGCAGCCTGGCAGGCTGGCAAGCACAGCACTGACAATAGCAGAGCGATCGCTCCCGACGTGGTTCTCGTCATAGCAGCTTCTCCGTGCTAAGTCGTTGGTGGATCGAACTGCGGAATCTTCAACGATTCGCCATCCTTGAGCGCCGACTGGTGGGCGACAATCCCCGGCACCGTCATCGCGAGGGCTTCATAGACGTTCACCATCGGCTGGCGGTCCTCGATAATCGACGCGATGAACTCACTCGACAAACGCCCATGCGAGCCGCCGTGCCCGCCGGCGGGTACACCTGGCGGTAACGGCGGGCGCTCGATGTCAGGAAGCTCTTTTGCCGCGCCGTGATATTCGGTTCCTTCCATCCATCCCCGCTCGCCGAACACGCGGCCCGTTTCGATAATCTTCCCGTAGGCGTTCTTGCACATAAGGATGCGCGAAGACCCGCCTTCGCTGGTCCGAAACAGTGCGACCTCGTCGGTGAAGGTGTTGTTGTATTTGTTGGCCCCGGGCTGGTACTCCGGGAAGTCCGCACTGGAGCCGAGACAGGATACGGAGGTGAATCGCTTTCCGGTCACGCCTATGTAATAGGCCGCCGAGTGTGTGGGATACCACAAGGGCGGCGAGCCGAGCCGCCAGTTCTTGTACGATCCCAACGGCTTGGGAAGATAGTGATAGTACTCGCCCTCGGAGTAGACGATCTGGCCGAATCCTCCCGCGTGATAGACACGCCGCATGGCGTAGCAATCGGCCCGAAAGCAGCTTGTCTCGGCCATCATGTACTTCAAACCGGTCTGCTGAGCCGTTTCCAGGAGTTTCTGCGCGTCTTCGATGGACCCGTAAGCGGCTGGCACAGCGGTCATGACGTGCTTGCCGTGCTTGAGCACTTCCATGCAGTGCCGCGCATGACTCGGGGCGTCAGTGGCGACGAAGACCGCCTCAATCGCCTTATCTTTGACTAAGAATTCCAGCGACTCGTACGACTTGTCACACCGGCACGCCTTCATCAGCCCGGCGCGACGGTCGGGAAACAGATCGCTGACCGCCACGACCTCGACGTTCGGATGGTCCTGGAAGCCGAAGGCACCGCCGAACCGGCAGAACCCGTAGCCGACGATCCCGACCCGTACTTTGCGATCAGAGACGGGCGTCAATGTCTTCTGTGGCTGATCCTTTCGGGCGCGAGCGGCCGACACAGCGATACTTCCGGACACAAACGACCCAAATGAGACCTTCCCCACCGTGTACAAAAAGTCCCGCCTGTACATAGCTTTATCCGACATCGAATGACCTCCTTTGCTATCGTAAGGAACGCAGCAATTTCGTTCTTGTTCCGTGATTTTATCGCGAGACAGCCCCGCGCGCCAAGCGGATCTCTTGAAACGATACCAATAATTGTGTTATGATTGTCCGGAACCTTAATGGAGGTCAACGCTATGAAGACGCTAACACGCAGAACGTTGCTCAGAGGCGCGACGGGATTTGTCGCCTCGACAATCGCCGTTCCTTACATTGTCCCCTCATCGGCTTTAGGTGGGGGCGGGAGCCTCACGCCGAGTGAACGGCTGACGATGGGCGCCATCGGTCTGGGCGGACAGGGCATGCACAACTTGAAGAACTTCCTGACCTGTGACGATCTGCGCGTGGTAGCCGTCTGCGACGTCGATACGAACCACCGGACCACCGCGAAGCAAACCGTGGACAAAGCCTATGGCAACGGAGATTGCGCCGCGTATAACGACTTTCGCGAGATACTCGCCCGGGCCGACATCGATACGGTGTTGATCGCCACGCCGGACCATTGGCACGCGATCCTCTCGATTCAAGCGGCGAAGGCGGGCAAGGACATCTATTGCGAAAAGCCAATCTCCCTGACCGTCGCGGAAGGCCGGACCGTCGCCGATACGATGAAACGTCTCGGAACGGTCTATCAATCAGGAACCCAGCGACGCAGCAACGCCTGTTTCCGCTTCGGCGTGGACATCGCGCGCAGCGGCATGCTCGGGCGGCTTCGTACGTTGCATTGTTATTACCATAACGGCCCGACGTGCCCGCCCCAGAAGACCGAGCCCGTACCGAAGGGCTTCGACTATGACATGTGGCTCGGGCCTGCTCCGTTCGAGCCTTACACACACAGAAGATGTCACGGTACATTTCGCTGGAACTACGACTACTCCGGCGGGCAACTGACCGACCTCGGCGCGCACTTTAACGACCTGGCTCAGTGGGCACATGACAGCCAGTACTCCGGGCCGATAGAGTACGAGGGCTGGGCAGAGTTCCCAAGAGACGGCTTGTTCAATACGCCCGTGCGATTCGAGGTCGTCGCGACGTATGCGGACGGTGTGAAGATGATTTATCACGATGAGACTGAGCCTGGTAGAGGCCCGCGAGGAAACAAGTTCGTCGGTACCGAGGGCTGGGTCAGC
>JARRQQ010000668.1:0-2711 GCA_037381725.1 Sedimentisphaerales bacterium | reverse complement strand
AATAGAATGTCACGAAACTATTCACGGAGAACTTTCTTGAGACAGACACCGAATAAGGTGCTGAAAGAGTACTTTGCGCGCAAAGGGCTGCTGAGCGATATTGATTTCGATTCGCTGGGCGAAACCGAGATTGAGGTTGTAGCTGAATCACTTGACCGGCTGCCGGAGAATGAGAGAATTAAGATCGAAGCCGAGTTTGGTCAGATCAACGAAATGGCGTGTCAGGGTGGGGTAAGAGTCTTGGTTGAGGAAGCCGGTTCAGGTTTTCACAGTCTTGACTGGACAGAGACTCTTGGGACGATGAAGAATCACTACGAGCGAGCATTCTGGGCTTTTCTGAATCATCCGCTTATTTTTGAGATTGCCTCAGAGCTTGCCTATATGGATGCAGTCGGTGGGTGGCGACAGTATGTTGGCGAGGGCCTGACACCGGCTGTTGACGGGGAAGACAAGGATAGGCTGGCTCAAGCGGTCAGTACGTTCTACAAGAAACAGGGGCGAGGTTATCACTGCAAGGTGGATAACTATCGCAGGGAGACGCCTGAAAGGCATTGCTATTTCGCCTATCCCGAGGACTTTCCTACAACGGAAATGGGCTACGATGAAAATGGGAAGTTTCGCCACTGGCCGATGAGGCGTGCATTCGAGGTGATATTTGTCTACAAGCCTGGCAAAGGCTTTGTGGAAATCAGTGCAAATGGCAAAAGGGAAGAGATCGAAACGCTCCAGCAAGTATTCGGTCAAAACATACTCGGACTCGACAGACTGCCCAAAGCCAAGAGCAAACCCTATGAGCTGTCAAGGCTCAAGGATAAGAACTTTCGGTTTGTTACCGAACCTCAAGATGGAATAGAGAAGGTTACAATCAAGATGCTCAGGCTGGACTTGCCGGGTTTTGGCAATCGCCGGATTACCCTTGAGGCAAGCTCGTCAAACGGAACCCAGCCCATTCATAACCTTCTTGAGAAAGCATTGAGCAAAGTCAACTTGAGATTGGACAAGTTGGTCGTGGCAAAGGCGAGGCTCCAGTTCAAATTTGCGGCGAGAGACGGCAAGAAGGGGAGGACCTTGACATTTGAAATCTCCATCCCAGACCGATGCACTTTGAAAGATGATCCACTTCACCAAATTGGCAAGAAATATATTGAAAAATGGGGCTTTATCAATGGATGATTTCGTAAAACAACTGGCCGGAAGGCTGCGGACGTATGATTCGGAAACAATAGCGGCCGATGAGATGAACAACTGGCCGGAAGGCAATTTGCACGAACTGCTCTCAAAAGGAATTCTGACCGAAATAGAGCCTGCCGGTGGCCTTGTGTGCGACCAGTGCGAAGAGAATTGTTACATCGAGCCGGATAGAAGAACAATTCCGAATACGGGCGAAACAATCGGGATCTTCGTCTGTACGCGCAATCCAGGTATAGGCAGATTTGAAGTCGATCTCAACCGACTGCGGCAGTGGCGAATCAATAAGAAAAAGCTATGGAAGTTGGTTTATAGATTTAACTCGGAGTGGCAAATGCCCTGGGATGATGACAACGCCGAATACGTTCTACTGCAAGAGGCTGTGAACTTAGCAAATAGCGACTCGATTACCCTAAAGAGTATGAGCCGACTATTGGAAGACGCAAACTTCCCTGTACACCACATGCACAAGGGCAGACGATGTAAAATCCATTTGGGCGAGTTTAGGAGGTGGTTGAAATTCGCTCAGCACGGCCGCGTGACCGACAAGTCCATTGAGAAATACCTTAAAGGAGTCAGGGAACGAAAGGAGCAGGCTCAGCGCAAAAAGCGAAAGCGAAGTGAACCTTAATAAGCCGGTGTGGGTGCTTTTCCTATTCCCATTCTATTCCCACTGATAGAAATTTCTTATCTACCACGAGAATTTCTTCGTTTGTTTCGGAGGGTTTCTGAGCACTAATCCTTATTTAGAGTAGGTACCTCTGTCCTCACTATTCCGCAATTAGTCCCCATTAGCATTCCTTAAGTACACTTGCGGCAAAACACAATTGCGGCCTTTTTTGGAGGCAAGGCAATGAATGCAACAAGTGACACAGACAAGCTACTGACCGTAAAGACGCTGGCTGAGCGGCTCAGCCTCAGCAAGAGACAGATTCATCGACTTAACAGTGCTGGGCGACTCCCCAAACCACTTCGTATTGGCGGCTCAATTCGCTGGTCCTCAGATACCATTTGCCGATGGTTGAGTCTTAGCGCACCCGATAGACGGACCTTCGAGGCGATGCAGGGAGACCAGAAGTCATGACCAGCGAACGCGAAGGACAGAACTCAGGGAGGGGGAGTGAAAAAGTGGCTAAGAAGATATCGAGGACCTACGACTACACGGATGAAGCTGGCACATTGCTCTACCAGAATTGTCGGCTCGATAGGGACGCACATCCCAACGCGCCCAAGTCTCTGCCAAGGCGTCCGGACGGTAAGGGCGGCTGGATATGGGATTTGAAGGACGTTCGGCGTGTCCTGTATCGGTTGCCCGAACTGCTGCAATCTCCGAAGCAGGATTTCGTTTTTGTATGCGAGGGCGAACCCGATACTGACAGACTCTGGAGTTTCGGACTGCCTGCCACGACCTCCGGCAGCGCTACGTCTTGGCGTCCTGAGTTTGCAGAGTATTTTCGTGGACGTTTGGTGTGCATACTCCCCGACCACGATCTTGCCGGTGAACGATATGCCAAGACCATAGC
>JARRQQ010000667.1:0-2714 GCA_037381725.1 Sedimentisphaerales bacterium | reverse complement strand
TCCAGCTCTATCCGGAGGAGCTTTACGAGAAAGGGATGAGGATCATCAGCGCCACGACGACGCGAAACCACCCTCTGGCGATTCCGCCGCAAGTCAAGAGCTTGAACTATCTCAACAACATCCTGGCCAAGATCGAGGCCCTGGACAGCAACGTGCCCGAAGCGATCATGTACAATCACGAAGGGTACGTCGCGGAGGCCACGGGCGATAACGTTTTCATCGTCGCGGACGGCGTGATTTACGCCCCGCCAGTCGAGGCCGGCGCCCTGGGTGGGATCACCCGAAACATCGTGATCAAACTGGCGGGCCAGGAGAACATCCACGTGGTCGAGAAGAACCTGACGAGATTCGACCTGTACGTTTGCGACGAGTTCTTCCTCACGGGCACTGCGGCCGAGGTCATCGGCATCGTTGAGATAGACGGTAGAGTCATCGGCGACGGGCGGCCGGGCCCCATTACAACCCTGCTGAGAAAGAAATTCTTCGAATACGCCCACGGAAAGGAGAAATAGCAGAAGGCGGATCGACCTTATGGACGAGATCGTGGAATCCGCCATGCGCTGAACAAGATGCCGGGACCGGAGCCTATTGACATTCCCGCCTTCGCCAAGTGCAGGGACGTGCCCGCACTCAGGCTTGTGGCCGAACCGCTGAAGCAAGTAGGAAAACTGATCCGTGAGCAACTCTCGGCGCGCCGTCCCGCCATTCCGGGCTTGAGTCCGTCATCAAGCAAGGCTCGCCCGGCGGACGTCAACCGGTTGCTCGAACACATCGGGGGTCATAGCGGCAAGATGATTCGTCCCGGACTGGTGCTTTTGGCCGGGCACTGTTGCGGCGGGATTACGGACAAGCACATCCAGGCAGCCGCCATCATCGAGATGATGCACAATGCGACGTTGTTGCACGACGACGTGATCGACGAAGGCCGGACGCGACGAGGTTTGCCGACGGTCAACAGCCTCTGGGGCAACGAAACGGCTGTCTTGCTGGGCGATCTGTTGCTGAGCCGGGTCTTCATGATGTCCGCCGAGCTCGGGGCGCCGGGGGCTAAGGTGATCGCTGCTGCGGCGGTGAGGCTGTGCGAGGGCGAGCTGCGACAAGCGGTGCAGAAGAACGACTGGCGGCTGAGCGAGCCCGAATATTTGGACGTCATTACCGAAAAGAGTGCCGTCCTTTTCAGCAGCGCTTGTTATCTGGGCGGCCTTTTGGCCCAGGCCAATGGGGCCCATCTGGGCTCGTTGGCCGAGTTCGGTCTGAACGCGGGTATCGCATTCCAGATTACCGACGACCTACTCGACATCGTTGGCGATGAAAGAAGAACGGGCAAAACGCTCGGGAGCGACATTGACACGCACAAGCTAACCTTGGCCCTGATCCACCTGCTCAGAACGGTAGACGAGACTGACAGCAAAGCGATCATTGCCCCGCACATAGCAAACCGAAACACGCCTCGTGACAGGGAGGCGCTAGCAAAGATGCTGGATCGTTACGGCAGCCTTGAATACGCTCGCAGCCGGACCCGGGAATTTGTCGGCGCTGCAACACGTGCTCTGGACGATCTGGAACAGAATGAGGCCCGGGATGCCTTGGTCGAAGCGGCCGAATTCATGGCCGACAGAATCATCTAACGCAGCCCTGGCCGCGCATAAGCAAGGGCTGCGAGCCAATGACCCGCAGCCCTGTGTCAGTTCCGTACGATAAGGCTGTGAAGCCCCGTAAATGACCTGTCATCACATCGGGAACATGGCGCCGACGCCGGCACCCCATCCGTCACCCGTGTACAGGAACTCAAGCCCCACAGAGGCATTGGCGCCTATGTTGATCACAGCGCCGATGTAGCCGCCCAATTCCCAGAGCTGCTGGAGCTCGTACTCATCTTGAGTCGCATTTTTGACCGACAGATCGCCTTCCAGGAAATGCAGGAACGGACCGCCATAGATACAGAGGTCCGGGTTGACCTGGACAGCCGGACCCAAAGCAAGCTGCACCTCATACCAATCCAGATCGAGATCGTAATTCCCCGAACCCAGGGGAATAGCGTCGTGTCCAAATGACTGACCAGCGCTCTGAATCGTATCTGAGCTTTGCCCGCGCGAATACTGGAACAATGTGCCCCACTTCGTGTCACTTCCGTTGTCATAGAGCGTTCTCGTGGCTTGTACAGCAAAGCCAAAGTCCGTGTCACCATCGAAGTCCTTGCCACTCCCGTCCGCATCGAATGCGGCGTCTGCAGCTCCGGCGGCCACGCACACGTTCCATTCATCGGAAATGCCATACGCGATGCAGCCGTAATACATATTATTCGTAAAGTTGTCCAGCTCGGCGTCACCCGTCAGACCCGTCAAAGGACCAGAGACTTCCACGTCCGCGTTGCTATAGGCGTATCCCAAACCAAAGGCGGCTTGCCCTTCACCTAGCGTCGCTACCGGCGGACCCATTGGAGCAACCGCCATTGCAGCCGAGCCAAACATTCCGATCACCAGAATGCCTAACCAAACTTTTTTCTGTCTCATGAATAACTCCTTTCCTATTCTTCTCACTTTACAGATTTCCTTCCCAAACGGCCTTCACCTCAGTCTTAAACCATTCCCATGTCACTTCAATCACCGTCCTTCCTAATCCCGAACGCATATATATAAACCCCATAAAACGCCTTTTCGATAGCAAAGTCTATAAGGCGATTCACCACAATTCAAGAAAATAAGTAAATTTTC
>JARRQQ010000666.1:0-2716 GCA_037381725.1 Sedimentisphaerales bacterium | reverse complement strand
CAAAAATAGTTTCGCAACAGCACAAGACCAGACATAGGATAGCCATAAATATCAAGGTGTGAAGCCTTTTGCCAGTCAAAAAAATTCGCGGCACGAGTTTTCGGTATTTGGCCGCAGGGTGGGCGGGGCATTGCAGGAGGACAAATTTCCCGGACGCATTCGCTTTTTCAACAGTGCTGATGACTAAGTGCTTGACCTGTGAAGCCTTATCGCCCGCGTTCCGATAGGAAGGCCCTCAAAAAAACACCGAAAAATACAATTTTATCCTTGTATCTTCAGGCCGTAAATTGTATAATGATGAGACTGAGAGGGGCATGGGGTGGAGAAACCCCTCCAATGTGCCGTTCTTTTACGTTTGACAGATTTACTGGGAGGCGTTAATTTCCATTCGGACTTATGCTGCGTTTCAGCAGCAGATAGACCTCGGCGAGGCAGTGTGGTCCACCGGTCTCCCCCCCAGCCGGTCCCACCACCTCGCCTCTTTTTATTTGCTCATTTCCCAATCCTCGCGGTCGCAATAACCCCATCCGCAGTGTGTCGGTTCAAGCCCTTGTTCCGGGCCGCCGGATGGCGTTGTCCCTATCCGCGAATCTGAACGATGACCCTTCGGCTGCGCGGGCCGTCGAACTCGCAGAAGAAGATCCCTTGCCAGGTCCCAAGGACCAGAGAGTTGTTCTTAATCGGAATGTGTTCGCTACACCCGACGAGCGAACTTTTGCAGTGAGCGTCGGAATTGCCCTCGGAATGGCGGTAGCCCGAACGACGCTGGGGCATCAGTTCGTTCAGCGTCAATAGGATGTCGTGTGGAACGGAGGGGTCGGCGTTCTCATTGATGGTGATCGCCGCCGTGGTATGGGGACAAAAGACAACGGCCTCGCCGTCACTAATGCCGGACCGGCCGACGATCGCATCCACCTGGCTGGTAATATCAATCATCTGGCTTCGGCTTCTCGTACTGATCCGAAAATCTTCCTGAACTATTTTCATCTGGCGTCTGCCCTCATATTCAGCCAATGAGTTTCCTCAACTCGGTTATCAGTGAGGGAATATCCCCTGTCGCAGTGCTCCACACCACGTCTAAGTTAATGTCAAAGTACGCGTGGACGAGACGGTTCCTCATGCCGATTATTATGAACCACGGAATGTCCGTCGTCTTTTCCCGAAGCTCGTCCGATATCTGATTTGCCGCCTCGCCAACGATTTCAAATAGATGAACAAGGGAGTGGACCAGCTTGGAGTCTTGGTTAAGGTCTTCGCGCGTCGCAGATTGCACATACTGCTGGATTTCAAGCGATGCATCCAGCATATGCCGCAGTCTTACTCTATCTTCAGGACTGATACTCAAGTTTGGCACTTCGGACGACCTCATCGCGAAAATACCTGCTCAAATCCTCGGGGGTCCGCAAATCGACCTTTCTACCAAGCACTTCCGTAAGCTCCATCTCCATCCTGACAATTGAAAACAGTCCTGGCGTATGACCTTCCTCGAACTCCACCAATAGGTCGATGTCACTGTCGGGACCCAATTGTCCGTGAAGAGCGGAACCGAAAAGAGACAATCTTTTGATGTGGTTCTCCCTGCAGAACTCAATCAGCTTGTCTCTGGGCATTTTGTTTTCAAGCGAATAGGCCATATTGACGTTCTCTTGTAGTTTTTACGGTAAAGGTAGCCGAATTCCTTGTGACCGCAAGGAAAAAGGCTACATCTGCTCGACCACGTCGATGCCCAAGAGTTCGTGCAGGCCGTGTTTGATTGTCTTGGCGGTCAGGTCGCAGAGCAGCAGCCGCGTCGGCCTCTTGTCCCGCCCGGCTACCAAAACCGGACAGTTCGTATAAAACACGCTGAACTTCTGCGCCAGCTCGTAGAGATACGCGGTCAGATAATTCGGCCTGTAATCGGCGGCCGCGGCTTGTATCGCTTCGCCGTAGCGAACCAGGCATTTCGCCAGGTCCAACTCGGCAGGCTCGCTGAGGTTCAGGGCCTCGACGCCGCTCAACTCCGCCTCGATATCCACGTCTTTACTCTGCGCCTTTCGCTCAATCGACTTTATCCGGGCGTAAGCGTATTGCATGTATGGGGCGGTATTGCCGTCCATCGCAAGCATCTTGTTGAAGCTGAAAACATAATCGCTCGTGCGATTATTGGAGTAGTCGGCGTACTTAACGGCGCCGATGCCAACGGCCTTAGCGATCTCCTCCTTTTTCTCCGGCGGAAGCTCAGGATTCTTCTCTTCGACAACAGACATCGCACGCTCCACCGCCTCGTCGAGAAGGTCCTTCAGTTTTACATTCTCACCCGATCGCGTCTTGAGCGGCGCGCCATTCTCACCCAAAACACTGCCGAACATCACGTGCGTAAGCTCGATTGTATCATCCACCCACCCCGCCATCCGTGCGACGGCAAACAACATCTCAAAATGCAATCTCTGCCGGGCATCAGTGACATAGATAATAGCGTTCGCCTTCAGTTCATTCACTCGATACCGAATCGCCGCCAAATCCGTCGTCGCATACAAATAAGCCCCATCCGACTTCTGAATAATAAACGGCAACGGCTCGCCTTCTTTATTCTTAAATCCTTCCGGAAAAACACAGACTGCTCCGTCCGACTTGACGGCAAAGCCGGGCTTATTTGTATGCGACGACGGAGTTGGCGGCGATTCGGTATCGAGTGAATGAACTGAAGGCGAACGCTATTATCTATGTCACTGATGCC
>JARRQQ010000665.1:0-2741 GCA_037381725.1 Sedimentisphaerales bacterium | reverse complement strand
GGGTCGAGGTCGCTCGCTCGACAAACGAGGGGTCGAGAATCTGCTTGCCGTTCCAGTTGCCTTTGTTCAAATACAGCAATCCATATCGCGCGAGATCGCGCGGGCTCGAATAGACACCGCCCTGACCCTCTCCCGGCGTGCCCGCGGGATTATTGAAAAGTATGCCGTCTTTGTAGCCGTAATTCGACCAGGTGAATTTTCTCATGCCGATCGGATCGGCAACCCGCGTTCTGAAAATGTGCTCCAAGGACTCCCCAGCGGTTTTCGTCAGGATATAACCGAGGATATGGACCCCCGGGTCGTGGTATTTGAAAGACGTCCCGGCGGCAAACATAGGCGGGCCCGGCGTGGTGAACGACAAGTAGCACTCGCGATATTTCGCGGGGTCCGTTTCATGGAATCTCCAGCCGTCGCCCATGATGCCGTCGTAGCCGGAGGTCATCGTCGCCAGGTGGCTTAGCTTGATTTTGGCATATTCGGAATATTGGTCGTCCAAAGACGGCAAGTATTTGACCGCGTAATCGTCCACGTTGAGAGTTCCGTCCGTCGCCAGTAGTCCCAGGTCGGTACTGGTAAACGTCTTTGTGCAAGAGTAGATTTCGTGAACGTCATTGGCATCCGGCCCCTCCCATATCAGATAGCCGTTCCTGACGATCACCATCTCGTCGGTTCCGACGCCGTTGGCATTTGCATGCAGGTAGTCCAGTGCTTCGTGCAGCTTCGTTGAATCGACGCCCTGGCTCTGCGGCGTGGCCTTCTGCCAGACGTCGCCGGGGAAAACTTGGGCTTTCTTCTCTGACGCCCCGGCCGCAAGGCAGATCGAAAACACACAGTAAAAGCAAAACAACTTGCTCAAACTCATTACGAGTCTCCAAATTATGCGAAGCTGGTCATTCGCCAGCCATCGAGCGTGATTGATGAGCAACCGGCCCCACGCCGTCGATTATATATTGGACGGGTCGCTGCGAAAGCCTTAATTTTGAAGAAAACAGCCCTCACAAGCGTCTTTGTTAGAGGGAGAATCGGAGAATGAAAATGAAGAAACTATATTTGTCTACAAACGATAGAAAGATTTCCGGCGTCTGCGGCGGAATTGGGGAGGCGTACGACATCGATCCGACGGTCGTGCGACTTGTAGCGGTGTTCTTGTGCGTGGCAACGGGGTTTCTGCCGCTGGTCGTGACCTACATTGTCGCAAGGTTCATCATGCCGAAAAGACCCGCAAGCTGAGCTAGTCGCAGTTTAGCCACATTGTGGCAGAAAGAGCGGAGGTGTGAATAGTGCCCGAGCAAGAGCGGAAAAAAAGAACGTGGGCCATTGTCTGGCGAATC
The DNA here is from genome assembly GCA_037381725.1 of Sedimentisphaerales bacterium. Classification (GTDB taxonomy): domain Bacteria; phylum Planctomycetota; class Phycisphaerae; order Sedimentisphaerales; family Anaerobacaceae; genus JAFGTG01. The sequence continues at coordinate 1,410 of JARRQQ010000665.1, read as the reverse complement.
GGCAGGTGGATTGGTCTGAGCCTGCTCACGCTTTGGTTGATCGCCGCCGTGGTTCTTCAGGCGCCGTGGAAATCCACTGTCCTGCTGGCCGTTTTTCTCTTTGCCTGCACGGTGCTGCCTCGACGGTTCAGGAAATGGTTCCGGCTTGGCGTCGGTTGTGTGATTCTGGCATGGATGATCGGGACCGTTTTGCCCGAAGACAATGAGGGCTGGCGTTCCTACACTTTTGATGGAGAATTAGCTGCTCTCGAAGCAAAATACGCTGTGCCTGACAAAGACAATGCCGGACCGATCTACGACGAAATATTTGAGACCCTTGACACGAATTCCAATCAGCCGGAATTCTTCTTGAAATCAAAACTTTCGTCCATTCACGAGCCTTGGCTCTCGAACGACCACCCCGAGATGGGCCAGTGGTTGAAGACCCGTCAAGACACGATAGCTAAACTGATGGAAGCCTCCCATTTGGAGAAGTGTCATTTTGCGATTCCCGATCACAGTTGGGAAGTTGACAAGCACATGGAACGATTGGCTCCAATGCGCCAGTGCGCGTTCTTGCTCGTTTCGGCCGGGAACAACGACGTGGGTGAGGGCCGCAAGGACGCGGGACTTGAAAAATATCTGTGTGTCCTTAGAATGGCGGGCCACCTGTACCAGCAGCCGGTCGCCTTAGATTTTCTGGTAGGCAGTGGCATCGAGCGTTTGGCATCGACCCACCTTAATAGGTTCGTCATCGGAGGAGAACCCACCGCAGAGCAACTTCACCTCATCATCGATGCATTGGGAGATTTGGAGAACAATTGGGGCACAGAATTCAAAGGGTTCCTTGAATCTGACAAGCTTCTCATGAAGAATGACTTTTGCAGCATGGTGTACGAGGTCCGTTCGGACGGCAGAGTGCGTTTCAGCCGCGATCCGCTCAGTGCGTTCAGACTCGCACAATCCTCGTTGCTACCGACGCCGACTTACTGGCAAAGAAAATACTGCAAGGCAAAAACGATCTTTGCCTGGCTTACCATGCCCTCTACGCCGCAGGAGGTCGGCGAGATATTCGATACCGGTTTCGACCAGTACAACGCCATGACCGAACCGGGCTTTGACTGGACGAACCGACCGCCCACACCTGAATCATTCTTAACGAAAAGCATTCTCTTTCGCATCAGACTCAACTGCCAGTGCCTCATCCGATTCATCACCGGTTTCTCGGAAGAAGCCTATTTTGGCCTGCATGATGCATACTCGAAAATGTTAACCCTCCGTAGAAGCTCGCGGCTTCTTGTGGCCACAAAACAATACTACGACGAACACAACGTCTGGCCGCCGAATCTCGATGCGATAAAATCTGCGGTGCCGGCCGAAGCCCTTATCGACCCACAAAACAACGATTCCTTCGTCTACAAGCGGACCGAC
>JARRQQ010000664.1:2819-5378 GCA_037381725.1 Sedimentisphaerales bacterium | reverse complement strand
GGAGCCAACATCAACTCTCTGTCCAGCGATAGCGGTAGCAGTGCGAGGACGCCTCTACACGAGGCGGCTATTGCCGGTCATAGAAATGTTGCGGAGATTCTGCTGAGCCATGGTGCCCGAATCGATGCATTTGACAATCTGTGTTCTACTCCTTTGCATTGTGCCGCCGAGCACGGCCACAAGGATGTGGCAAGTCTACTCATCGATAGAGGATTAGATGTCAACGCGAAGACAGTGGATGGTTATACACCCTTACATCTGGCCTGCCAACAAGGCAAGAGAGACGTTGCCGAGTTTCTAATGGAGAAAGGTGCTAATCCTAAGGCCAGAGACATCTTTATGATGACACCTCTGCATTTTGCTGTTGATAAGGGATTTAAAGAGATATCCCAACTGCTCATCGATAAGGGAGCAGATGTTAACGCTAAGAATAAGAATGGCAAGACACCACTTGACTTGGCTATATCTCGCAACCGTTCCGCGATAGCCAAACTGCTGATTGAAAAGGGTGCTACTATTTCCAACATTCACACAGCGGCCTTCGCTGGGGATCTCAAGAAGTTTCGCGGCTTTGTAGAGGCCGGTGCCGATGTTAATTCCCGTGACGAAACTGGCATGACGCCCTTGTTAAGAGCCGTTTCAGGTAGATATGCTAACATGGCCAAGTTCCTCATTAAAAACGGTGCCGATGTCAATACAGCAGATAAACGAGGCTTTGTGCCTTTAGTCTATGCCTTGTGGAATACTGATCCGAATGTCGTCAAGATGCTTCTCGATAATGGGGCAGATGTCAATGTCAAGGATACCGCGATGGGCTACACCGCCTTACATTGGGCCGTTTTGATGGAAAATAAGGAATCTACCCAGTTGATCCTTACCGCCGGGGCGGATGTGAATGTCAAAAGCAATGCTGGCGAAACACCGTTAGATGTTGCGGCCTATGGTGTTCCAACTGCTATAGGTGAGCTGCTCATAGCGAACGGGGCTGAGATCTCTTCCCTCCACGCAGCCGCTTACTTGGGTGACATGGGCAAGGTGAAATCTTTCATTGATGGAGGTGCTGACGTCAACCAGAAGAAAGGCACGGTTAGAGGCACTGCCCTTCACTCTGCTGCCGTTGCAGGGCGAAGAGAGATTGTAGAGTTCCTCATTAGCAAAGGAGCTGATGTCAACGCGCAGAACAGAGGAGGCCAAACGCCCTTACACATAGCAGCGGAGAAAGGTCATCTTGAGGTTGTGCGGCTGCTCATTGATAGTGGAGCCGAGGTGAATGCATCAGGTGTCAATGGCCAGACACCGCTTTATTCAGCAGCCGCAGGTGGCCGCACAGAGGTTGCGGAGCTTCTTATCAGCAAAGGGGCAGATGCAAATGCGAAAAACAGTCGGGGTGTTACCCCATCAGGTCTGGCAAACCAAAGGGGACATACTGAACTCTCAGACCTTCTTGACAAGTACGCAAGAGAGAGCAGAGTAGAGAATTTTGACTTGCCAAAGCCACCATTGCGAAAGAGCGATCGGTTTCGTAACGTGGCTGATTTTGTTATCACCGGAGAATCTGGCGGGCGACAACAATTAGGCAACTACATTTTCAATGGGGATGTGAATGGAGACGGCTACCAAGACCTCCTCATTACCGCTTCCAACTACGACAACCGACGAGGGCGTGCCTATATCTACTATGGCGGCCCCACTGTCGATGCGATAGCAGACAAGATCTTCACTGGGGAGAATCCTGGCGATCTATTTGGTGAAGGGTCTTTCCTCAGTGACCTGAACAATGACGGTTACAGTGATCTAATAGTCGGCTCCCTTGGATACAACGATAGAACAGGTAAGGTGTATATTTACTATGGAGGAAAGGATATGGACACCGAGCCTGATATTAGCTTTGAAGGTGAACTACCCCGTTCATCGTTCGGCCGACGGATTGGTACAGGCGATATAAATGGTGATGGTTTTGAGGATCTGTTTGTGACAGCCCTTTGGTTTGACAACCTCAGAGGCCGGGTATATCTGTTCTACGGCGGGCATCCATTTGATACAGAACCTGACAAAAGATTTGATGGGGATTCAGTGGACAGTACATTTGGCTTCTTTTTAAGTGCACGCGGTGATGTTGACGGTGATGGGTGCAATGACCTACTGGTTGGAACGCCGTACTGGCCGGATAGCCGGACAAAGCGTGGGCGTGCTTATCTCTATTTTGGAGGACCCGGCCATGCCATGGATAACGAGGTTGATGTCGTATTCACCGGAGAGCACGATGGAGACGACTTTGGTGCTGCTATTGATCTTTATGATATCGATAACGATGGTCATGCAGATGTGATGATTGGAGCGAGAAAATGGCCTTTTGGCAAACTCCAGGGTCGTGCGTATATTTACTGGGGCAGTGACCGGGCAACCTTTGATAACATCCCTGATGTAACAATTGATGGCCACAAGGGCGTGCAGGAGAGTTTCGGCGGAAACATGTTCTATGCTGGTGACATTAACGGGGATGAGTATGGAGATTTCATTGTTGGTGCTTATGATTATTGTGCCGCATCACGAAAAGGA
>JARRQQ010000664.1:0-2746 GCA_037381725.1 Sedimentisphaerales bacterium | reverse complement strand
ACATGTTCTATGGAGGTAGCAAGGCCGAAATAGACACGACATACGATTACGCCTTTGAAGAAGATGTGCCTGTACGTACTGACTTTGGCAAGGAGGGGAAGATATTTGATCTCAACGGAGATGGCCTCAACGACGTCGTGCTAGGGGCCTGGAACTATAACAATGGCCAAGGCCGAGTCTATGTTTATTTTCAGATACCTGGTAAGGAGATTCACTCTAATTGACAAGAATTATAGTACAAAATTGCGTGAGTCCAAAATCAACTGGGACACCGCCAGCGCCTCGCTTGGCAAGCACACCCTCAAAGTGGAAATCCCTCCGCTTGAAGGAGAACAGAATACAGAGAACAACGTCAAGACGGTGACGATTGAGGTCAAAGAGCCGCGGAATTAGCCGTGAATGACCGCCGTGCAGATGACAAAACAAGGGAAAGAATGGATTAATCCGAGCCAGCGATTTGCAACAGCGTTTGCAACAGACATGCGCGTTTGGGCTACTGTTGGGCTACGGTTGCGCTTCGGTCAGCATCATAAGTCGTTAATTGACAAGCATAAGTGTTTTCTTAACAATAGCTTACAAAGCTACGGAAAGGATTTCTAATCCGTAGGTCGGAGGTGCAAATCCTCTCCTGCCTATTACATTAAGTTTCAGGCTATTGAGCACTTATGGCGAGCAGCTTTCTTCATTCAGGAGGATCAGAACTACTGCAGCAATACCTTTGCAACAGATTCAGATATAACGGGATTTCCGCTTAAAAGTTGTTCGACAAGGATAGAAACCAATAAACAAAACAAGGCTCAACATCACACCCTCACATAGCTGCAAGAACCGTCAGGATCGATCCTGAACGTCGCTCCTGTCCGAATCCCTCCCATTCCGCACATGACAAATGAACTGTCATTTGATAGCATTGTATCCTGATTTGCAGGATGGGGTATAGAAGCACTGATTATTGAGTCAAATGGGAAATTCTGATTGGCACGGATTTTTCAAAGCAATGGAAGGACTGCGATGAAGACTTCTAACCTCTTGAAGCGGACTCAAGCACTCTGGCAGAAAACCTTCGCTCTTCTCCCAAGCACGGAGAGATCCATGTGCCTTCTGGTTGGTTTCATCTTTGCGTGCTCAACCTTCCCAGCCTCAGCGCAATTGTCCAAGAAGGTCGAAATCTATCACTGGGTCGATTTCTCGATAGAAGCCCCGGAAGCTGCCACAGGTGTTGCCAAATGGGACGTAGACGGCTCATGCATTTGGACACATGAAAGTGGTGTTACTAAGCGCATAAGCCTGCTCTGGTACTCCGGCTCGCATGACACCTATGTCTACCGTTTCGGCGGGTCATTACAGGGCCGCTGGACCGGTGTGACAAGCTCGAGGGTGGCAGCTCTTGATGACCTTGAACTGACAGTCGAGGTGACGCCGTCGAGCAACCCGAAGCGGATCGGATGGAGCGGACGACTATTGGGTAAACCGACCGCCTGGGCACATCAGAGGGGACCTGACGGAGAATTGGTCAAATGCACTCCCATCTTGATCATGATGCCTAGCGTGCGACTCTGGTTTGACGATCCAGCCCGGATGCGCGCGTTCGTGGCCGAGTTCAAAGACAACCACGGTTTCAACGGCGGCCATGTTTCCACGATCGGACGAGACTGGTTCGGAGTCGACTCAACCGGTAGTGTCCACGAGGCCGCTGAATCACCTGACGTGAGGACCTTTGGAGCGATTGAGGCGGCCGCCTCTGAATGGTCCGAGCGTGGCGGCTGGTTACATGTCTGGATGTGGGGCAAGGGCTACAACGGAGATTTCTCCAAACTGCCAGGCGGATACAACGGCGCTCGCAGCAGACGGATCAACCGCTACATTGCCGCCCGACTGGGGCCCGTGCCCGGCTGGTCGATGGGTATCGGCTGGGATGTCGAATTCTGGGTTAATCGGACGAAACTCGAATGGTGGCTGGACGACCTTATTCCGCAACTTGGTGGCTGGCATCACTGGATAGGGCACCGCTATTCGGACAGCGATATTGGTCAGGGAAGGGATCCGGATCCTGCCAACGAGGGGAAGTATCTTCCCCGTGGCATCGCTTGGAATACGCTTCGGTCCAGCGACGAGCAATATGCAGGCTGGGAACACTGGTCCACCATCACGAGCGACAGCGCGATCAACACCGGTCTTTCGGTGGTTCCGGATAGACCAATGATGAGCGAAGACCGTTTTCGAAGGCGCGAGAATGCCTGGCCGCAAAAAGACATGCATTCCGACGACGATATCCTGAAGGAAATCTCCCGCTGGGCGAATCGCGGTGTTGGGGCAATTTACGGCAGGCTTATCACTAGCAGCGAGGCGGCAGTGATATCTGGCCCAACCGATCCGCCATCAAAGCCCTGATCGAGAGTATTGACGAGTGACTTCCATAGCTGGATTGCCTCATTCCATTGGCATTCAGTGAAGAGGCAATATCTGTACTGTTCGCAGCCGGTGAGGGTTGAATTCTCATGATAAGTGAGTAATTGTGCGACCACTGGCAAACAAAAGATCGAATCTACTGTACGATCTTCGATTTACCAGAAGCATCACAGTTCTGGGTACTCGAGAATTCTTCTATGTCTCTCTCCTTCGCGCTTACAGGTTCAGAAGGGTTGGAGTCGAGCTGGGTACCCAAGGACGACTATCTGATAGGATATGGCGGTGACAAAGATATCGTGTGAACTGAACACGCGTACCAAAACGCATACCAAGCTTG
>JARRQQ010000663.1:0-2755 GCA_037381725.1 Sedimentisphaerales bacterium | reverse complement strand
GCTTTTGCTGTGGTGCTGCTGAGGATCGCGTTGAAAAGCAAGCGGAACGTGCCGTGTGACTGGCCACGATACTGGACTCTGAATCCCAGCAGGATGATCGTCCCCCGGCCGTATCCTACCTCGACGATGGCCGGCTTGTCGGCGATCAGGTCCTTGCCTCGGATCCACCCGCTTTCGAGCAGGACGGTGTCGGAATACCGCGCCACGGCGCGAGCCGGGTAGCGGGCGGCGGGGCTTCGCGCATCCTCCGGCCCGCCCTTCTTGTCCTCGCCGATCAGCTCGAACGCCTGCGATCTGGCAAAGTACCCGGACACCCATTCAGGCGATCCGTAGCCGACCGGGTGGTCCCGATCCACCCAGACGCGCAGGATCGAGCCGGGGCAGTAGAATTGCTTCGACGATTTGCCGCGAAGAACGTTGCGAACGGGGATGTTGAAATGCCCGATCGGCAGGTTGCACGAGCTGTCGATGCAGACGAGTGTGCCTCCATTCTGCACGAAGCTCTCAAGCGAGATGATCCCATCCGGGCCGATGCCGCCGACGTATTCCGGTTCGGTCGTATCGGCGGCACGCCCGTTGAGGATGGAGCCGGAACCGACGGACGGGAGAATCAGGCAGTCATACCGGTCGGCGAGATGGCCCGCCCGAATCTCCGCGTTGTGCACGGACGTATAGTCGAACTCGAAATTCTCCAGGACCAGCCGGGTCCACCCCTCGTCGGTGCTGGCCGTCCAGGGTTGATAGACTCCCAGGCGGGGCTGCGAGACGCTCCGAAGCGCCGTCTGCACCTGCGAATAGGATTTCGCGACCCCCGTCACAACGGTGGAGATTCCGTCGATGAGCTTGGGCAACGTCCGGGCAACACTCTCAGTGTGGGGGATGAAGAAAGAGCCTGACGGCACGTCCATGCCGGCCACCGCCTCCCATTGATCGTGAAAAGGAATGACGTGGAAGCGAACCCCCGCTTTGAACAACCGGTTCGCAAGGCGGTAATTGTCGTTGGTGCCGGCTCGCACGATATAAGCCCAGGTGTCCTTCGGCGAACCTGTCACTCTACCCCGGGGAAGTGTCACCGCGTCCAGCTTCGTCGTCCGCGCCTCGAAAGGCCGTTGCACGCTGATGCGCCTCACGCCCATCTGCAAAGGCAAAGTCCATCCCGCCGTGTCATACGGCGCCTCGGGCGGCCCGCCGGGATAGCTCGACCGATCCGGATAAATCTGGCGCTCCATCATGTCGTTCAAATGTGCGCGGTAGGGCTGAGCGCAATAGAGAATGTACGTGCCCGCCGGGTATTTCACGTCGTCGGCGACAAAGTCGCTCTCCGCCTGGTGGACCTCGACACCCGTGGCGTGCAGAACCGAGAGCATCTCGGCCACGGTCCGCGGATCGCGTTGATCAGCGGGAACCAGCCACGCAAACGGCGGCTCGGTTCTGCCCTGCTCGATAGCGTCCCGCGCCTGACGAATTGTGTTGCTCGTAACCAAATCGTGATACCGTGCCGCGAAGGTGAACAGGCTCATGCACGCAATCTTCTCGTAGTCCACAATATCGCGCAGCCGCCACCACCCGCCCGGCCACGGCTCCGGAAAATTCGTCGCCATCGCGTAACCGTTCATGCCCCGCGCGCGTCCGCGCAGCTCGCTTTTTCGCTGAAAGACGGGCGATGCGATCAATGCACTGGCGGCCTCGGTCAGGATCCCGGTGATGTTGTGCCGGTAAGCCGTCGTGCGAAAGCCGCCCTGCCACCAATTATCGTACATCGCGCTGTTGAGCACGCCTTTCTTTCCCGCCCGCGTCAGGGCCGCCGCCATGTGGCCCCCGATAATCATCATCATATCATCGTTCAGCGGATGGACGTTCGGGTTCTTCGGATCGAAGAACGGCGGCACGAAGAACCGCGCGCCCGAATTGCCCATCTGATGAATGTCATAAACGATGTTCGGCAGCCATTGCTTGTAGATCACCTGGGTGACCAGCCGGGTCTCTTTCAGGTTGAGCATGAACCAGTCCCGGTTGTTGTCGTGTCCGGCGTATTTCTGGTAGAGCCAGGGCATCGACGAGCCTTCCCACGGCTTGCCGAGCGAGCGATCGTACCAGTCGATGACCTTGTTCAGGCCGTCGGGATTGGCGCTCGGGATCAGGACCACGACGACCCGTTTGAGGATCTCCTGAACGTCCGGCGAGGTCCCCGTGGCCAGGTCGTAAAGCAGTTCCATCGCCATCTGGCTCGACGCGATCTCCGTCGAATGCAGGTTGCAGTTCACCATGACCACAACCTTCGCGTTCGCAACCAGCCGGCGTTCCTGCCCGGCGTCCGTGATCAGTCGCGGGTCGGCGACCTGCCTCTGGTCAGCCCTGGCCGCCTGCAGCGGGCCCACCCCGGCGTCGTCGGTGATATCTGCCACGATCATATTCTGGCCTTCGGTCGTCTGACCGATGTGGCGCACGTTCACCCGGGGCGAACGGTCCGCCACGTGCTCGAAGTATTCCCGAATCTTCTCATACCGCACCAGCTCATAGTCCGCCCCGACCTCATGTCCGATCACCGCCTCGGGCGGTTGAATCTCCACCCCGAAAACGCTGCCGGCCGCAAAAGCACAAAGACACAAGGAAAGACTGAATAATGAACGTCGAATGGTGAATGTCGAATATGGAAGGCTGGTGCAACGCTTCATGCCGGATCCCCAATAGTGATTCATGATTCCAGATCACCGATTCTAAATCGATAGTCGAAAATCGCAAATCGAAAATCGTG
>JARRQQ010000662.1:0-2763 GCA_037381725.1 Sedimentisphaerales bacterium | reverse complement strand
GAACATTCACGATACCGTCACCCCACGGCTCCGGGGCGATATCACACAAATACCTATTCGTGTGCCAGTATTCGACCATAATCGTGGCATCTGTATCATCCACAACTCCGTCACCGTTGAAGTCAGGTGAAGGGACGGGGAGTTCGGGATCATATTCCCACACACTGGAGAGCATCGAGGTAAAGGGGTAATTGGCCGACGATCCGCCGATGAGATACATCCGTCTGCCAACGACGTTCGCACCCATACCGCTGTTGTTGATCGGCATGGGCTCCAGTTCGGTCCAGGTGTCCGTGACCGAGTCATAGCGAAACACATTGGACCGGGGTGAGCCGCCCCGAGAGGTGCTTCCGCCGAAGACGTAGATTGACTCATCAAGAACACAGCTACCTGAAGCTGTTCGTCGCTCTGGCATGTCCGCCTTCCTCACCCAGGTATCGGTGGCCGGGTCGTACATTTCCACAGCGGAATAGACGCTCTGTAATTGTCCGCCGATGACGTATATCTTACCATTGATGACATTGGTTGTATGCAGTTCCCGCGCAGTGGGCATATTGGCCTTTGGGGTCCACCTGTCCGTTACAGGATCGTACTCTTCCACGGTCGCCAGCACAGTACCATTGCGAAATCCCCCAATGGCATAGATTTTGCCGTTGACGACACTGGTGACTGCGTCTCTGGGCATGGGCATGTCTGTCCCGTGCGTCCAGGTATCGCTGGCCGGATCGTAAACCTCCACCGTGGCCAGCGCAGTCCCGTTCCAGGCTGTGGAGCCCCCCACGGCGTAGATCTTTCCATTGAGCACACAGGTTCCGAGAAAGGCCCTCGTGGTGGGCATGTCGGCTTTCCGTGTCCAGGTATCGGTCTGCGGATCGTATTGCTCAACTCTATTCAGTTTACCCGCACCCTGCAGGGCACTGATGGCATAGATCTTCCCGTCCACCACATTAGTGCGTACAATCATTCTTTCGGTGGGCATGTCCGATTTTTGGGTCCAGATGGCTGCTCGTGTACTTCCGGCCCAAGTCAGAACAATTATGATTACTAAGCCAAATAAGATAAATGTGATTTTGATCTTCTGGTTTATATTATTCTTTTTCATTTTGTGTTACTCCTTAAGATGAGTTTTTTCGGTTGTAACTATTGGTATCTCATTTTCCCTTCTTCCCCGTCCCGATAGATGAATATCGGGACGGGGTAAAGGGACATCGTTCTTGATTATTTTCTATTTGAAGACCTTCACCACATCGGATTGAATCGAAGTGGGATCAGCACCCTCGGCAATAAACTCTAAATAGTTCGTATTGATGGCGTATATGCAGTTGCCAAATCCTATGATCGAAGTCGGAATCGCAAAATCATTGCTCACAAGATTCTTGACAAACGTGCCCTGAGTCAGATCTTCCGATAGCTCCACCACGGCAATTTTTTGAGTGAAATTCTGCATAATGTAAAGCGTCCGACCGTCCATATAGAGACCGTCACCATCCGGGAACAACTGTTCATCTCCCTTGATAGCTACAGGAGAAGCTGCTCCGGTTTCTGTATTCACAAGGTAAAGAACGCCTGTGGTGATATTGACGATCACTAATTGTTTGCCATCGAAATCTCCTACGAGACCGTTTGCAGTAAATCCGGTAGGGTCCATCTCAAATCCTGTCATTTCGATCTTCTCAAAGTCAGATGAGAAAACCTTTCCACCATTTTCAAGAGGTATCTTATACAGAGTAGTGCTGATAGAATCAGTACAATATACTGCTCTGTCCGTGACCAGCACGTCATTTGCGACTATGTTGTCGCCGAAAATAATCTCGCCTAATAATCGGCCGCTGGTGGCGGCGTAAACTTTGACTCCCTGTTCCAAAAAAGGACCGTCGAAGCCCCCTGGGGCATACCCTGTTGCGGCATAAAGATAATCCGTACGCTCATCATAGGACAAACCGGAGAGGTTCTTACCTGTTGGCGACACGAGAATTTCACCTTCTCCCGTAACCAAATTTCCTTTGTAAATCGCCCCGGCACTGGAGAGATTGCCCGTCCAGGAATTTGCGCTGACAAAGAAATCCGTCTCCTTGCCCATCTCTATTCCCTCAGGTTCCATTCCGGCAGCGATTGGAATCAGATCCGGCCAGATGACTCGTTCGGTTTGATCTAACTCATGCGCGTTTGCAGTTGCGCAAAGGATTGCTGTGAATGTGATAGCCGCGGCAAATAGCATAGCACTTCGATATGAATTGTTTTTAATTGTAATGTTCATGATTCTATTCTCCATTCTTGTTTTTGTCATCGGTTTGCTATATAATTAAAATGCTCTCGGCTTGGGCGCGCAAACCTTCCGCCCGGGTCAGGACTGGTCGGTGAGTCGTTTGCTCGGGAGCTGCTGCTCACCGGCCAATTTTATTATTTTGTTTAAAGATTAAGATAATCCTATTTACGAGAGCCACAAATGCAGTATCTTTTTTAAGAATTCACCTCCTTTCCAATATTGATTATTTCTTTGAGCTCTTTGAGGCATTGAGATGTCCTTACTCTTATCTATTCCTGTAATCACGTCTCTTCCCTTATTCATCATATTAGCTCTTAACATTGATTGAACTCGGTTTCAAACTGCATACTTTAATCAGTACGTAGAGTATTTCGGTCACTGTCTCCCGCCTCCCTGAAAACCGAAACCGATTCCAACCCCACATTGTCAATGACCAGGTTATTGAAGGTTGATGCTCCAAAAGCGATGTCCCATTCAGCGTCGAGCTTGGTAAAATC
>JARRQQ010000661.1:0-2784 GCA_037381725.1 Sedimentisphaerales bacterium | reverse complement strand
CGGCCCGTTGTACCCGCCGCACTGGTAAGGTGCCGCGTTGTTCCACGCTTCGTTGCCAAACTCGATATGGATATGATCGAAGACCTTCGTCCACGGCTCGACTTGTCCCAGCTCGGCCCGCTTCTTGCCGTAGCCCACGTCAGCGGGTGCGCCTAAATATTCCATGAAGTCCGCAATCTCTTGTTTGTGCAACGTTCCCGGCAGGCAATACCAGGGTTCGCAGCCCAAGTACGCGCAGAGTTCGTACATCTCGTGCAAGCCGTATGGATCAGTTTGATGCCCTTCGTACGGCCCGTACGTTCGGGTCTTTCGATTCGAATATGAATAGGAGCGCAAGGGCGGTGCGATCGTGTTGTCGACCGTGCTGCCTCCGGTTTGCAGGTAGCGAATCGCGCCTGGATTGAACTTCCTCAGCGTCGCGATCAGATCATCCCGAAACGCCGTCGGATTGGAATCTCCTTCCATCCACAATTCAATGTTGTCGATCAGGACGTCGCCTCCCGTTGCTTCGAGCTTAAAGAACAGGTGATTGTCGTCGCCTGGCCGGCTGCTTTCCGGGACCTTGTCGACGAGAACAATCTGATCGTAGTGCTTCCAGCGAGGTTCCGGTTCGAGGGTTTTGGTCTGGCCCCACCGCGACGCTTCCACGGTGAGCGAGGGCTTGCCTGATTTGGCCTTGGCCCAGAAACGCACGTGCCATCGGCCGTTCAGCTCGCCGTAGCGGTGATAGTGCGTGCTCAGGTGATAGTGGGCCTTGCCCGTCGAGCCTTTCAGATTCAGGGCCGCGTGCCCGAAGACACCCGGCGGCACGTCGCCGATGGAAATCTCATTGTTCTTCGAGGTCCAGAATCCGTCGAGACTGCGAAACTGTCCGTCGTCAAGCCGGTATGCTTCGACAAGCAGCCCGCCGTTCGGAGGACCGGGTTCGACCTTCTTGTCGAACTCGATGTACATGAAATCCTCCATCTTGCCCTGATGCATTACCTTTTTGGTGCTGATCGCCTTGATTTTGCCGTGTGTGCCCTTGGCGGGGCCGGAGAGGATCGTGTACGTGCCGTATTTCGTCATCAGGTCTTGCCACCATTGCGGCTGGCGAAACCACGACGTCGCCCCGTATTCATCCTGGCTCGGTCCGAAGTGACATTGCCGATAAATTGTGCCTTCGAAGTTCTCACAGGCACGCATCTTTGTCAGGACGGCGCCGGAGTAAAACGTATCACCACCCAGAGTGATGCCAAAGCGGACAGTGTTCTTGACGAGAACCGTATCGGTCATTTCCACGACGGTTGCGGCCGGCTCACTCGCCTGCGCCCCGGGACAGACAGTTTGCAAAATCACAAGACAGAGATTTGCGACGATTTCATACTTTATGCTTTTCATACACTCTTGCTCCGAAATCAACGTAGTTCCAGGACTTGGCCGTCGGCGAGCAGGCGCTTCCGTAGCTTGGCGTAATCGACGTTCTGTACGTTCACGTCGTCCTCAATGGCGAACACGGCGGCGGTAGCTGCGGACTGACCGAGGATCATGAAGACCGGCTCCATACGAATCGAACCGTAGGCAATGTGCGACGAGGACAGGCAAACGGGCACGAGCAGGTTCGTGCATTCGGAGGCCTTCGGCACAATCGCCTCGTACGAAATCGAGTAGGGGCCGCCGGGATTGATCTCGACGTCGCCTTCGTTACGCGCGTGGCCCGTCGCGTCAACGTAGCGCTGGACGTTATGCGAGTCCATGTTGTAGGAACCCATGCCGATGGGTTTCGGCGTCGGCTTTCTTCTTCGCAGATGAAGCTCGGTCATGACAAAGTCGCTCACCATTCTCCGGGCTTCCCGGACGTAGATTTGGTGGGGCCAGTGTCCGTTGTCTTTGAACTCGTCCTTTGCCAGACCCCACTGGCTCATCTTCTCTCGCACGTCCGCCGGGGCGCGCGGATCGTAGGCGAGGAACCACATGAGTCCCTTCTGATAGTCCTCATGCTCTTTGAGAATCTCTCGCCGGCGCTCATAGGTCGCATCGGGGTAGTCGTAGTTCATGCCGATGTCGTCGGTCGAGAAGGCGCCGTGATTGTTCGTGTCAGTCTTAGCGTTCGGGGCCGGATCGAACTTGGCAAAGATCGCTCGCCAGCCCTGGTCGAGGTAGCGGCCCAGCAACTCGTACTGCATCGGATCGTAGTTGTCCGGCTTCGGAAAGGGCACACGGTTCTCGGGCACTTTCGTCAGGCACATGCGATAGTTGTACGCCTGAACGCGGCGGTCGCCGTGCCCTTCCTCGCCTGGGGAGCCTGCGTGGATTCGGGGCAGAAGTCCGCTGGCGGGGTCGCCCGGCTTGACGTACGGATCGACCGGCTTCTCAAACTGGTGGTGGATCGCGTTGCGCGTTTGGACGCCGTCCAGTGTTTCGCCGTACACGTCGTTGCCCTCGCGACCGATGTGGTAACTGACGCCGGCGCACGCCATCAGGTCGCCTTCGTAAGTGGCGTCCAAAAAGACTTTTCCGCGACAGGTCTTTCCGTTCAGCATCGTGATCGAGACAATACGCGAGCCATCTTTTTCAACGCCGCCGTCACGCTTGAGCCACTGGTCTCGGTAGACGGGAATTTTGTACTCGGCTACGAGTTGCTCGAAGGTTTGCTCGGCCACGTGTGGCTCGAAGACCCACATGGCGTCCTCGTTGGGACGGTAGTGGGAGTACTCTTTGGGTTTTTGATAGACCCACGCTTCGGGCTTGTCGTAGCGCTTTTTGACGCGCTGGTAGAACTCGCGTGAGATGCCGCCGATGGCT
>JARRQQ010000660.1:0-3621 GCA_037381725.1 Sedimentisphaerales bacterium | reverse complement strand
GACCCGAGCCACGAGTCCCGATTGTTCCCGCTCAAGCATCGGGCAACGAGTCACCAGTCAAATAACGTCCATCCCGGCTGTTCTGATAAGAGAAAAAAGTAAAAAAATCGGCCGGAGTGACAACCCTATGGCACTCCGAGCGACAATTTTTAATATTTTTGCCAAAAAGGTGCAGAATCCCCCACGACCCCGAGCCTTTGAATCGTCTCTCGTGCCTCGTGTCTCGTCCCTCGTCCGGCTGCCCTCCGTCCTCCGCCTTCCGGCCGTCCTCCGTCCTCTGCCATCCGCCGTCCGGCGTCATTTCGATCGTCGGAACCTGCGGCTCCGATTCGTTTGTGCCCTGGTGCCTCAAATCTGTGAAATCTGTGTCAAAACACCACAAGAATCCACAAGATTTCACATAAATTCACATAAATGCACAAGAATTCACATGTAACGCACGTCTTTTCACCGTTTTTTCCCCTTTTTTCGACCGGCAAACGGCTGCGAACGCCTGCGCGATCGGGCCGGAAATGCGGGTGGTCTGCTCGCGGAAAATCTCACTTCTTTCGAGTCTGTGCCGACTTTGCAGGAGGTGTTGTGCCCGGCTGGTGGTGTGAAAACGGGCTTGGCAGGGCTGAAAACGGCGATTTGTGGTCGGCGAGGCCGGGAGGAGGAAGTTGCAGATGTCACGCTCGGGAATTGCCGATATATGGCAAGCGGAAATCGCGGAGTTCTCTATCTCTAAGGACGAATCGTAACACGTCCTTTGCAAGTGAGGCGATATGATGAAAAGTAATCTCAACGCCGTCATATGGTTTGTATTGCCGGTGCTTCTTTGCTGCGCAGCCAGTAGCCACGGATATCCACACGGTTTTCGGCTCCGGATACTCACCTACTCGGGGCGGCATATTGTCGGGTAGGGGCGATATCAAGGGCGAAGCTCCCTATATCGGGATCGGCTGGGGCAATCTGATTGGCCGGGGTAGGAAGTGGGGATTTTACAGCAACTTTGGCGTTGCTTTTACTGACTCTCCTGACGTGGTGCTTCGTGCGAACGGAACACCGGCGGCCGATCCGTCGTTTCAGGCTGATTTGGCGAGGGAAGCGAAAGGTATGGCGAAGGGCTTGGATGATTTCGAGGTCCACCCAATTATCTCCGTCGGTCTTTACTTCCAATTATGAGAATCTCAGTCCATTCCTTCCAATTTATCTTCTCATTCAACGTCGGAAATGCCAAGTAGTCGCCGAGCGAGCTAAGAACACGTTAAATGGGACCTATTGAACGAACCCCGTTTGGACTGTGCGCCAAGCCGGGGTTAGTTCATGTACGCCGACACGGGCTTCAAGGACATACAGAACGGCGTCATAGGATTGTGTCCTTAGCGGAGCCTCAAACAGAAAGAGTGACCTCGTGGCCTTCGATTTGGTTTCGACGGGTTAAGCCTAGCACCAAGAAAGCCGATAGATAGAACGGCTTCCATGGGGCTACTTTCTTTTCCATTGCCTCGGAAAGGAAACAATTTTAGGACGAATGTAGAGCAAGGCGTTGCTGCTGACAGCCTTTGGAGAGAGGTTATGGCCTGCGAGCTATCACGGGGATTCACCTGCCCACGACGGAGACTTGGTGTCTCTGGGATAGGGTATGCCGTGTTATTGGTTTTCGCCCTCTCAGCCCCTCTGGTCGCCCAGCCTGAAGCGGACGGTGCGCCCAGTGAGAGCGACGTAAACTCGGTCGGTCCGGGTCTGCCGGCGACCGAAAAACCCGCGATTTCTGGCCCGGAGGCGGTACTGACCGTCGAGCAGCTTCAGGCGAAAAAGAAGCAGATCGCTGAGTCACAGCAATTGGCCGAAGACGTCAAGGCGAAAATCACCGAGCTCTACGATAAGGCCATCGCTCAGTTGAATTCGGCGGCTGAATTTGAAGCCAAGAGACAGCAGTACAACCAGCAGCGGAGGAATGCGCCAAGCGCTCTGGAAAAAGCTGAAGAGCAGCTCGCCGCTCAAGGTGCGCCCACGCCCGAAGTCGCTCCCGACACGACAATGACACAGGCGGAACAGGCTTTGGCGGCGGCCAAAATCACCCTTGAAGAGGCCAAGAAGAATGGTAACGATTGGGAACGCGAACCTCAGACAAGAGCGGATAGAAGGACCCGGATACCGGAAGAGTCGAACGCGGCCACACAGAAGCTCGAAGCACTGAAAGAGAAACTTGCTAACCCACCGGCCGAGGGCCAGAGCACCGAGCTCGCGGAGGCCAATCACACCCTCCTGCTCGCCCAGCAGCGCGTGTTCGAGAACCAGATAGCGGCGAATACGGAGGAGCTTCTATTCTACGATGCCAGCAGCGATCTGCTTGCCGTTCAGAGGGATTTGGCCGCCCGGCAACTGGCATCGGCGAGCAAGCGGGCGGAGTTCTGGCAGCAGAAGGTGGGCGATATGCGACTGAGTGAAGCTGAGGCGGCCAAGAAGGAAGCGATCCGCGCCGTTGAACAGACTAAATACGCCCACGCAGCGATCCAGGCCATCGCCGAGGAGAACGCCAAACTCGCGGGGACTCAAGCCTCTCTGGCCGCCAGAGTTCAGACCGTGACCCAGTACTCTGAGCAGATTGATACAAAGCTTCGCGACATTCAGAAGAATCTTGCCGAGATGCGCGCGAAGGTTGGTGCGGCAGGGCAGGTTACCGACGCGATGGGAATGATTCTGTTGGGCCAAAGGGAGAAACTGCCGAATGTCGGGCCAAACAAGCGCCAGATGCGAGACAGACCCGCGGAGATCGCATTCGCCCAATTCCAGGGAATGGAACGCGACAGGCAATGGTCCGAACTGAGGGATTTCAGCGACGAAGTGGACTCGATTCTCGCCCAGCTTGACCCCAAGGTGGGTGAAGCGCAGCGAGAGGCCATAAAGAAGGAAGCCGCCGGCTACTATGATACCCAGCGCAAGCTGCTCAGAGCAATAGCTGATCTGTACGGAAACTATTCCACGAACTTGGCCAATCTCGATGCGAAAGAACGGCAGTACGTTGAGACCGTGCGAGCTTATGAGGACTTTATCGACGCCAACATACTCTGGGTAAAAAGCAGCCCGGCGCTGCGCCCGTCCGACCTGCGCACGAGTGCATTTGCACTGGCGTGGCTGCTCTCTCCAGCCAATTGGCACAACAGCCTCGCTGCCTTGTGGGCCGACTTCTTACATAACATCGCGTTATATCTGGCTGAACTGCTGGTTGTCATTTCGTTAATCGGGCTGCGCCCGAGGGCGTATGCCCAGATCGAAATCCTCTCCGAGCAGGTCCATCAAGTGCAGACCGACAGTTTCCTGCACACCCTCAAGGCGCTCGGCCTGACGGTATTCTTGGCGGCGACGTGGCCCGCTGTTCTGTTCGTGGTGCAGTGGCGTCTGAGGGTGGCCGCTCCGGACCATGATTTTTCCCAGGCGCTTGCTTCGGGTCTGCTCGAGCTTGTGCCGATTGTCTTTGTGCTCTCGTTTCTGCGGCATTTTGTCATGCCCCACGGTCTGGCGCCGGACCACTTACGCATGCGTCACGAGCCGCTTTCTTTTCTGCGGTACTTCTTGGTGTGGGCCTTTGTATTGACCATTCCGATCATGTTGATCGTCCAGGTAATGCAAGGCCAG
>JARRQQ010000659.1:0-2796 GCA_037381725.1 Sedimentisphaerales bacterium | reverse complement strand
TTTTCGCCTTGTTAAGCGCCAAACGACAGGCTCTTAACTCGGCTATTTCGGAGAGATCTCACCGGAGCCGGCCCGAACGACCGGCTCGGCCAGCCTGCTGTTTGACGCCCTTACACGACCCACAGGCAAAGTCGGGCAGGACGGGCTGCTAATTAAGCAGCCAGACGCAACTGAGAGTTGCCAATTAAAATTTGTTGCCGGATGATTAGCCAGGCCAACCGGCGTCCTGGGCATGCGACTTGGCTCTCCACCATCCGGTCGAAGCCATTCGCCCCCGTATTCACTTGTCAATTCCGCTTCCTCACGCTCGTTCGTTCCTTCTGAGCGTTTACCTAATCATACCAATAATTACGCCATATAGCCAGAAAAAGTTTGTTCCGCACCCGTCTGAAACAAGAGGCCGGGATTCTACTTGACAAAGACAGGCACTTATGATACCATGGTGCACAGTAGAGGTTTGCCAAAAGTGAGGAACCAGAGGGCAAGGCATGATGACTAACATGGCGAGCGCCGACAGTATCTTGGGTCGTCTCAAACAAACCCAGGATGCCAAAGACTGGGCCGGGATGTCACAAGTCCTGGAAGAAGCGAGCAAAGATGACGCTCAAGACCTCGAGTCGGTGATCTCCGACTTGGCCGGGCATGACAAGTGGCTGATTCGGGCAAGCACTGTTGAGATGATCGGCAATCTCGGTCTAAAGCAGCTTTCGGAATCCGTGAAGGACCGGCTCAAAGACAACCACCCCGTCGTAAGGGCTTTTGCGCTCATGGCATACCACGATCTTCTGGGAACGAAGGCCTTGCCTGCCATCGAAGAATTTTGCGAGTCCGAGAATGTGGGACTTCGATTCACCGCCTTGGCGCTGCACTACGCCGAGACCGGGCAAGAAGAGAACCTCAACGGATTCAACAGGATCATAGAGTCAAGGGACCGTCATTCCGAGAACAACCGCACGGTCAGGAACATCTTCGACCGTTATTTGGACGTCTAACACGACAAGCGGGCCGCGCATCCCGTTGAGAACGCCGGCGTACATCCATGATCGACGGATCCAATGATGTGCCGGGCCGCTACAGATCGAGCACTACGCCTCCGGATAGACCCATGGTTTGCGGTATTTGCGGCGGAGCAGCGCGTTGGCCTCGGGGTCGCCGACGATCCTTTCGTTCTCGCCGTCCCATTCGACGCTGCGTCCGAGCTTCAACGAAAGCATGCCTAACAGACTCATGTTCGTCGAGCGATGGATCAATTCAATGTCGCAGACGGGACGTCTGCCCGTCTTAATCGCGTCGAGGAAATCGGTCCATAGCTCCCTGATGTTTTGCTGGTCCGGCTCGTGGAGCTGCGGCTCCTCGTGAATCTCTTTTTGACCTCTGCCGAGCGGATAGAACGTCCAGCCCCTCTTCCAGCCCATGTGGAACGTCCCTTTGGTGCCGTAGAAATAGCAGCCCACGTTTTCGGTTTTTTCGGCCGGATTGCCGGCGAAGTAGCGATGCTCCCAATAAGCGGTGAAGTTCTCGAACCGGTACGTCGCGATCTGGTGATCCGGCGCA
Source organism: Sedimentisphaerales bacterium (assembly GCA_037381725.1). Classification (GTDB taxonomy): domain Bacteria; phylum Planctomycetota; class Phycisphaerae; order Sedimentisphaerales; family Anaerobacaceae; genus JAFGTG01. The sequence continues at coordinate 1,242 of JARRQQ010000659.1, read as the reverse complement.
TCGGTGGTTTGCTCACGCTCGGTAAAGACCGGTGGCCCCTTGATCGGCCGGCCGCCAACGGAGTACACAGTCTTCGGCCATTTCTCTTCCATGACCCAGAGGATTTGATCCACCCAGTGCACGCCCCAGTCGCCCAGGGTGCCGTTGGCATAATTGAGGAATTGACGGAAACCCTTCGGATGCATTTTCCTGTTATAAGGGCGCAGCGGCCCGGGACCGCACCACATGTCCCAATCCAGCCCGGCGGGAGGCTCCTCGTTCGATTGCGGCCGTTCGGGCCCGCCGCCTCCGTAGAGGACAAAGGCACGGACCATGCCGATCCTGCCTGCTCCTCCCTCGCGAAGGAATTTCATGCCGGAGACGTTGTGCGGCGAGACCCGCCGATGGGTCCCGACCTGGACGACGCGATTGGCTGCGCGGGCGGCGTTGACCATGGCCCGGCCTTCCAGGATCGTATGGCTGATCGGCTTTTCGACGTAAACGTGGGCACCCGCCTTGATGGCAGCAATGGCAGCTAACGGATGCCAATGGTCGGGCGTTGCCACGATGGCGATGTCCGGCTTTTCCTTCTCGAGCAGCTCACGGTAGTCCTTGTACTTTTTAGGCGCCTGGCCGGTCAGCGACTCGACCTTCGCGGCGGCTGGGTCCAGTTGCCGCTGGTCCACGTCGCACAGAGCGACGATTTGACACTGGCCCGAGCGAATCGCTTCGCCCGTGATGTTCATGCCCCACCACCCGCTGCCGATCAGGGCGGTGCGATACTTACCCTCCGTGCCGGCCTTGAGGATTCCCGGAGTTGCAAAGGCCAATCCCGAAGCCACCGAGCCTTTCAAGAAATCGCGACGATCTATCGCCATGATATGTCTCCTTTCGTGTTCCAAGGTATCTGAAAACACTCAATCCGCGGGCTGTCACCCGCCATTCACTCTATCCGCCCAGCCCCCGTAAGTCAAACGAAAAAAGGAGTCTGGATACACGACATAAGATGTTCGATGCTGGCCTGATAGCTGAGGGCCAAGGCAGAAGGGACAATGAATGAGTGACGATTCGATCTTGCCATTGGCCAAATAGAACTGGGACCACCTTTGGGGCAGTCCCAGTTCTATGACCTGTCTTAGCTGTCTATTTGAAGCAGCTTGCTACAACGCTTCGACCGGAGTGGGCCGAAATCCATCGGACGTTTCTCACTTAATTGAAGAGCGCCATGATGAAGTAGATGACCGTCATGAGAATGTCCTCCGT
>JARRQQ010000658.1:0-4930 GCA_037381725.1 Sedimentisphaerales bacterium | reverse complement strand
GTCGTTTCCGGGCAGGGAGTCTTCATCGACGCAGAAGCCATGGTTCTGGCTCGTGATTTCGATCTTGCCGGTTCTGAGATTCTTGACGGGGTGGTTGGCGCCGCGATGGCCAAACTTGAGCTTGTAGGTTTTGGCGCCGAGGGCGAGAGCTAAGATCTGGTGGCCCAGGCAAATGCCGAAGATCGGAACCTTGCCTAACAGTTTGCTGACGGTCTCAATCGCGTTGTGCACTCCGGCCGGGTCGCCCGGGCCGTTGCTCAGGAACACGCCATTGGGCTTGCGCGCCAGGACCGATCTGGCCGAGGTTGCCGCCGGGACGACGTGAACGTCGCAACCGTGCGAGCGCAGCAATCTGAGGATGTTTTGCTTGATGCCGAAGTCGAAGGCCACGACCTTGTATTTCTTCCTGGGCTTTTCTTCTCGGCCGCTCAGCACGTCGACAACGCCTTCGTCCCAGCGGTAGGGTTTCTCACAGGTGACGTTTTTGACGATGTCCCTTCCAACCAGGCCGGGGTATTGAGCCAGCGCTTTCTTGAGATTCGTGACGCTCGGCTCGATGGATGAAAGGATGCCTCGCATCGCGCCTTCGGTGCGGATGTGCTTGACGAGCGATCGCGTGTCGATGCCTTCGATACCGACGATGTTGTTGGCTTTGAGATATTCGTCTAACGAGGCTTCGTTTCTGAAGTTGCTCGGGTAGTTGCAGTTCTCTTTGACGATGAAGCCGGCCGCGAAAATCTTTCTCGATTCCCAGTCTCCCTCGTTCGTTCCGTAGTTGCCGATGAGCGGATAGGTCATCGTGATGATCTGCTCGTGGTAGGACGGATCGGTGAGGATCTCCTGGTAGCCGGTCATGCTCGTATTGAACACGACCTCCCCGCACGTCTGGCCCACGGCGCCGAACGAGGCGCCTTCAAAAACTGTGCCGTCTTCCAATAGCAAAATAGCTCTCACGAGTCTATTCCTCTTATCCATAGTAAAGCTGAATGGGCCTTACATCGATTTTTCTTCGCTTCATTGCCTCGATGGCCTTCGCCACGGCCGAGGCGCCTCGGATCGTTGTGACGTAGGGCACCTGCTTGTCCAGGGCGCTGCGCCGTATCGAGAACGAGTCCTGGATCGACTGCTTGCCGATCGTCGTGTTGACGATCAGATCGATCTCATCATTGATGATCGAATCGACGATGTTCGGCCGGCCTTCGGTCATCTTCAACGCAAACTCCGAAGCGACGTTGTTGTTGATGAACGCGGTACACGTGCCTTTGGTTGCGATAATCTTGAAGCCCATCCCATGCAGCTTCCGAGCGACTTCGACCGCCCTCGCCTTATCGCCGTCCCGGACACTGAAGAACACGTTGCCGCTGGTCGGCAAGGAGTTGCCCGCGGCGATCTGCGATTTGGCAAACGCGATGCCGAAATCGTCCGAGATGCCCATGACTTCGCCGGTCGAGAGCATCTCGGGGCCTAAGAGCGTGTCAATGCCGGGGAATTTCAGGAATGGAAAGACGGCTTCCTTGACGCAGAAGTAGCCGCGTCGCACTTCCTGGGTGAAGCCGAGCTCGTCCAGCGTCATCCCGGTCATGACTTTGGCCGCCAGCTTGGCCAGGGGCACGCCGATCGACTTGCTCACGAATGGAATCGTCCGGGACGCTCGGGGATTGACTTCGAGAATATAGATCTGTTCGTCCTTGACGGCGAACTGAATATTGATCAGGCCCTTAACCATCAGTTCGATCGCGAGCATTTTCGCCTGCCTTTGAATCTCGATCAGGACCTTCTCGCTGATCGAGACCGGAGGCAGCGAGCACGCGCTGTCGCCGGAATGCACGCCGGCCTCTTCGATGTGTTCCATGACGCCGCCGATGACGACCCGCGTGCCGTCGCTGATGGCATCGACGTCCAGCTCCGTGGCGTCGTCGAGAAACTTGTCGATGAGGATCGGGTGCTCGCCCGAGACTTCGATAGCCTCGTCCACGCACGCCTTCAATTCCTCCTGGTCGTAAACGACTTGCATCGCCCGCCCGCCCAGGACAAAGGAGGGACGAATGAGCAGAGGGTAGCCCAGTTTGCTGGCAATCCTGAGCGTCTGGGAGTAGGTCGTGGGTGCCGATGATCTTCACCCCGGCTTTCTCCAGGGGCACCGCCAGTTTCAACGGCGTCTGGCCGCCGAACTGCACGATCACGCCGTCGGGGTTTTCCTTGTCCACGATGGCCATGACGTCCTCGAACGTGAGCGGCTCGAAGTAGAGGCGGTCCGAGGTGTCGTAGTCGGTGCTCACCGTCTCGGGATTGCAGTTGACCATGATTGACTCGACGTCGATCTCGCGCAGGGCGAAGGCGGCGTGGACGCAGCAATAGTCGAACTCGATGCCCTGGCCGATGCGGTTCGGCCCGCCGCCGAGGATGATGACCTTTCGACGGTCGGTCGGATTCGCCTCGCACTCGGCCTCGAAGGTCGAGTAGAGATAAGGCGTCGTCGCCTCGAACTCGGCGCCGCACGTATCGACGGTTTTGTAGACGGCGTTGATGTGGAGGGCTTGCCGGCGGCGGCGCACGTCTGGCTCCTCGATGTTGAGCAGTGAGGCTAAGTACTTGTCGCTGAACCCGTACTCTTTCGCCTGCTTCAAAAGCTCGGAGGACAGAGAGCACACGCCGGGCAGCGCGCGTTCAAGCTTCTGCGTTCGGCTCTTTCGGATCGTGTCCTCGAGCGTGACGATATCCTTGATGTTGTTGAGGAACCACGGATCGATCTTGGTTAGCTCAAAGACGTCCTCGACGGAGATGTCCCTCCGCAGCGCTTCGGCGACGTACCACAATTTGTCCCAGCAACTGGTTCGCAACTTGTTCTTCAGCTCGTGCGTCGAAAGGTCTTTCTTGATGTATCGGTTATCGAGTGAATAGCGGTCGATCTCAAGCGAGCGGATCGCCTTTTGCAGCGATTCTTTGAAGGTCCGTCCGATGGCCATCGCCTCGCCGACGGATTTCATTTGGACGGTCAGCGTGGGATCGGTTTTCGGGAATTTTTCAAACGTGAACCGCGGAAACTTCACCACACAGTAGTCGATCGTCGGCTCGAAACAGGCTGGCGTTTTCTTCGTAATGTCGTTCGGAATCTCGTCGAGCGTGTATCCGACGGCCAGCAGCGAGGCGATCTTGGCGATGGGAAAGCCCGTCGCCTTCGAGGCCAGCGCCGAACTCCGCGAGACACGCGGATTCATCTCGATGACGTACAGCTTGCCGTTTTCGGGATTGACTGCGAATTGAATGTTCGAGCCGCCGGTCTCGACGCCGATGGCCCGGATGATCTTCAGCGACGCGTCCCGCATGATCTGGTATTCTTTGTCCGTGAGCGTCTGAGCGGGAGCCACCGTGATGCTGTCGCCCGTATGAATCCCCATCGGATCGAGATTCTCGATTGAACAAACAATTACTACATTATCTTTTTTATCTCGCATCACCTCGAGCTCGTATTCCTTCCACCCCACGACGGACTCCTCGATGAGCACCTCGTGCTTGGGGCTCAGGCTCAGACCCCAGTGGATGAACTCGGCATACTCCTCGGCATTGTACGCTACGTTGCCGCCCGTTCCGCCTAAAGTATAGGACGGCCGGATGATGGCGGGGTAGCCCACGTGCTCGATGACCTTCTTGGCTTCCTCCCAGTCGTGGGCATAGCCGCTCTTCGGAACCTCCAGCCCGCACTTGGCCATGGTCTTCTTGAAGCGGTCCCTTTCCTCGGCCCGCCGGATGGACGTGAGATTGGCTCCGATCATGCGGACCTTGTGTCGCTTCAGCGCGCCGCTCTCGGCCAGCGCCACCGCCGTGTTCAGACCGGTCTGGCCCCCCAACGTAGGCAGCAGGCTGTCCGGCTTCTCCTTCGCGATGATCCTCTCGACGATCTCGGGTGTGATCGGCTCGATATACGTCCGGTCGGCCAGCTCGGGATCGGTCATGATCGTCGCGGGGTTGCTGTTGACCAGAACAACCTGGTAGCCGGCGTTCTTGAGCACCTTGCACGCCTGGGCGCCGGAATAATCGAACTCGCACGCCTGCCCGATCACAATCGGCCCCGACCCGATGATGAGTATCTTGTGTATGTCTTTGCGTTTCGGCATGTTTTCGCGATTGACTAATGACGAATGACTATTGACTATTTGCGTGGTGCCGAATGGCTGGGTTGACGAACGTGCCTTTCATTTGTGGGTCTCATTCTGCGAGCTTCCCCCAAAATGTGGTCCGCCGTCAATAGTCAATATTCAATAGACAATATTCAATCCCATCCTGTTGTCCTGTCCAGGTATCTAATCGTGTCTATCCTGTCTGCATAAGTTCCCGATCCGTCTGCACTTCCATGTACCTCACGGCCCACAGCCGCACCCCATCCCTGCACCGAATCCCCATTGACTGACTTGGCGCATAATGGAATCCTCGACACTATACCGCTCGGCCCCCGAGGATGCAAGCCCAATTTCAAGATGATACGTGCCTTCCGCCGAACCTGTTCTCAGGCCCGTCTTCTCGCGGCGACAGCCCGTAAAAAGAACTCGGGACCATACCGGCTTCGGGCTGAATTCAGGCCCTCGGGCCAGATCCAATTTGTCATTTCGAGCATAGCCGAGAAATCTGTTGGAGCAGTCCCGCGAAGCCGTTCTTGACTTCTTGAGTATGGTTTTCTCAGCGCGATTTGGTATAATAGGTGAATGCGGTAACGGGGCGTACGAGTTCCGGCTGCGATCCCGAATCGGAGGTTCCGGCTATGATCGAGTTTGCGTGCAACCTATGCGGCGAGAAGCTCAGCGTCCAGGACCGGTTCGCGGGCCGGCCGTTCAAGTGCACCAAGTGCGGCGTCGACGGCGTCGTGCCCGAAAAGCACGACAGGATCAAGTTCCACTGCAAAAAGTGCGGCCAGGGTCTTCGCGTCCCCAAATTC
>JARRQQ010000657.1:0-2830 GCA_037381725.1 Sedimentisphaerales bacterium | reverse complement strand
ACCTTCATTGTCTCAGGAGGCGGTATCGAGTTCATGCGACCTTGGACAGAAAAAATCTATGGCATCCCACCTGAGAAAGTCGTCGGAAGCAGCATTAAGACAAAGTTCGAGCTGCGCGACGGCAATCCCGTGCTGATTCGCGATAAAGTGGAGATACCACAAGTTTCATTAAAGATCACATCATCCCGATATCATATATGGAAAAGAAAAAAGAAAATCGTGGAACATGTCATTAATTCTTAAATTTCAAAAAGCTAAGAGAACAATGATGACCAGAGTGCTCTGAACCTCTTTCTGAATCGGCTTTATTTGAGCTGAAAAGGATAAATAACCTTCCAGTCCTTCTTCATGTCCACCAGGGTCCAACCTTTCCCCTTGGCTTGGTCAAGCGCCTTGTCCAGATGACCGATATGCGACTTCCGGTCATAGGCCCACTCGCGCTCGGCGTCGGTATGGTGGACGATACCCATGAATCGAGGACCCTTTCCTGCCGTTGTCCACTGTAGCATTTGAAGGTCGCCGTCAGAGTTGCCGAAGGCGAAAATAGGTCGACGACCGATATGCTGATGGATGCCCACCGGCTTGCCTTCTTTGTCATCTATAAAGTTGATTTTTGCAAGCCGTATAAGTACGGGTTTGCCGTCACGCAGCTCGAACTTTGTCTTGATGCTGCTTCCGACGACTTGCTCGGGAGGTATGCCATAGATTTTTTCTGTCCAGGGTCGCATGAACTCGATACCACCTCCTGAGACAATAAAGGTCTTGAAGCCGTTTATACGCAGGTAGGAGAGCAGTTCCAACATGGGCTGATAGACCATCTCGGTGTATCGTCGCTTGGTTTTGGGATGTTTTGCGGCAGCAAGCCAATCTTTGACGATCTGCTCGAACTCCTCTGTGGTCATATTGGCATGTGTGCTCATGACAATTTCCAGCATCGCCCGCTCACCTCCCGCGAGTGCGCCTTTCACGTCGCCTTTGAGGAGAGAGGCAAAGGGTTCCTTGGTCTTCCATTCGGGATGTTGCGGGGCGAGGGCGTTCACGCGGTCAATGGCAAAGAGGAGCTGAAAATACATCGGCTGCTCCGCCCAGAGTGTGCCGTCGTTGTCGAACACAGCGATGCGCTTGTTAACCGGAACGAAGTTCGGGCCCCCTTTGGTGACGACACTTCGTACGAAATCGACGATGGCGTTTTTGGCCGCGCCGTCATTCCAGGAGGGCAGAGGGTTCGATTGTCCTGTAGCGTTGGAAATAGCACTACCTGCAACCAACAGAATCAGTATCAATGTAAAATTCAAAAAAACCCTGTTTTTCTGTTTACGAGTCATTTTAAATCTCCATCAATTTCTCAAAAAGCAGGCCGTCACTCATCATCGCGCGGCGGCCTGCTCGATTGTATGATAGTCGCCTACTTGTTGCCCCCTTCTGAAATTAGCTTTTGGATCTTTTCCAGATTAAACGAACCCGGTGTCTGGCTGGGCGGATATTCCTTCATGGTCTTGAGAAAATTCGCAGCTAATCCCTGAAGCGGTACAATGACAAACGCCCGATCCAAGAACCAGTCGTTGTATGTGTTCGAGTTGTGCTGGGCCTTCTCGAAGGGATCGCGGCGTAGGTTGAACAGAAGCGGTACGCGGAGTTCCGTGAACGGTTCTCTCCAGACGCCAAATGCCTTTCCACGGTTTTCTAAGAAAACGACCTTCCAGGCAGAATAACGCATGGCAACGATCTGGCCGTCGTCGTTGACGTAGATGAACTCTTTGCGGGGCGATTCCTTCACCTTGCCGCTGAAGTAATCGAGCATGTTATAGCCGTCAATGTAGTTTTTGTATTTGCGGCCATTGAGTTTCACGCCTTTGGCGAGCTTGCCTTTGATGTCAGGATCGCCGGCCACAGCGGCTAATGTCGGCAGCCAGTCTTCGTGCGCTACGATGCCGTTCAGCGTCACATCCGCCGGAAAGTGGCCCGGCCAGCGCACAAATGCCGGCACACGGTAAGCACCTTCCCAGTTCGAGTTCTTTTCGCTGCGGAACGGGGTCGTAGCAGCATCCGGCCACGTGTTAAAATGAGGACCGTTGTCGGTGGAATAAAAGACGATGGTGTCCTTGGCGATGCCGAGATCATCGAGGAGCTTGAGCAGTTCGCCCACCTGCATGTCGTGCTCCACCATGCCGTCATGATAATTGTTACCGCTGGGACCGGAAATGCCGCGGTGTGAAGCCCTGACGTGGGTACGGAAGTGCATGCGTGTGGCGTTCCACCAGACAAAGAACGGTTTGCCGGCCTTAACCTGTCGCTCGATAAAATCCTTGGCTCCGGCAACTGTTTCGTCGTCAATCGTCTCCATCCGTTTCTTGGTCAAGGGACCAGTGTCTTCGATCTTCTGTTTTCCATTGGGCATAGCCCAGGAGTGAATAACGCCACGTGGGCCGAATTTCTTACGGAACTCGGGATTCTTCGGGTAGTCCTCGTTTTCCGGTTCCTCCTCGGCGTTCAAGTGGTACAGGTTTCCGAAGAACTCATCGAATCCGTGCATTGTGGGCAGGTGCTCATCGCGGTCGCCTTGATGGTTCTTGCCGAACTGCCCGGTGGCATAGCCGAGGCTCTTCATCACCGTGGCAATGGTCACATCGGTCTTCTGCCAGCCTTCCTTGGCGCCTGGAAGCCCCACTTTGGTCATGCCCGTTCGAACGGGAACGTTTCCGCCAAGGAACGCCGCACGGCCGGCCGTGCAGCTCTGCTGACCGTAATAGTCGGTGAACGCGAGGCCCTCGTTCGCAATCCGGTCGATGTTCGGCGTCTGATATCCCATCATCCCCCGGTTGTTGTGGCT
>JARRQQ010000656.1:0-2843 GCA_037381725.1 Sedimentisphaerales bacterium | reverse complement strand
TCCGAAGAACCTGCCCACGTGCGTCGAGTTCAACGTCCGGTTCGATCCTAAAGAACACTCGTATTTTGACATAATGCGAGACTATGACCACATGCCGAAATTTCGCTGGATGAGAGACAATATCCCGTACGCCTCATTCTTCATGAGCGGGAATCGCCTCAGCGATCCTTACGAACGGGGAGAACCCGAGAGCGTCAAGGCGATGTACAACGACCCCACCGTCGCCAATCGCGGCGAAATCGACCGGCGAAGCATTCGCCTGCGCCCCGCAGAGGAAGAACAATGAAACGGCGAATCTGCCTGTAATCCTGCGCTGGCGGATTATTAGTGCCGTGTTTTCGGTTTTCGGAAGCCGCGCCGTCCCGACTTCGTGATACGATCCTTATTCTCAAGAACAGGAATGCCACAAGAAAAGTGACCGAAATTGAGAAAGCCTAGGAAAACTATAGTTTTTGTAGGAAATTTTCTTGATACGAGATTGGATATTTGATAACGTAACAAATTGAAGTCCATAAACCTCTGAGGACGGTCGTTGGGTGTTTGCTTGTGAGGAGGTCTTTGTAAAGAGTCTGCAACTAAGAAGCAACCCATTAAAATCATGATGTGCGAGAGAATTTGTTGCAATCGTGTGTGGATCGAGTTTCTCGACTTAATGGATGACGCTTACCGAGATTTATGTGCAAAGTCGAATAGAAGCAAAACGATGTGAAGGAGAAGATGATGCAAAAAAGAACAAGACTAATGGCTGTCGTGTTTGTCGTTGTCACGCTCTTGATGGGGATTTCAAGCCTATTCGCCCAATCACCTTGTGACAATCTCCAACCCGAGTCTTGCGTAATTTGTCACAGCGGAACCCCCATGGAAAAACATCAGGCAATTTACGACAATTATACGGATGCCAGCTCTCTGAAACTGACGATTGAGAGTGTTACAAGCGTCTCTGACGGGGCCGGCGCCTTCAACGCAACGATGACATTCACCATCATGAAAGATGGTCAACCTTATTTTGATGTTGATGGACTTCCATCGCTGGACCAAAAGCGCTTCTATACGGTGACCTACGACAGCGCGACGAGGACGTTTGACAACTCAACGTCGTTCTCGAATCCGGTTTCACTAGGGAACGGTCAGTACACCGTGACCGCCGCCGGCATGACCTACGATCTGAAAAACTCAAACGGTCAAGCTTATGGCTATATCGCCGACGGCCTGCTCGACACTGAGAGTGGGGGACACGTACGGATGTATGATGACGTGTCAAACGCAGGCCTGGCCTTTGGCGATGTGACCACGTACGAATCTGCTGCCAATGTATCCGGTTGTGAAAAGTGCCACGGCAAGCCTTATATGAAGCATGGCTACAGAAACCCCGTCGTTGCTGGTTTGTCGGATTTTTCATCCTGCAAAAGCTGTCATTACGATACCCGTACCGGCGGTCATGAAGACTGGCAGATTTTGGTAAATGATCCTGCCCGGTATGCTGAAATTTATGCGGGTTCTCCAAAGACGGATGATGAAAAAGCCCAGTACGCCTATAAGGCCAGGATCATGAACGACGTGCACATGGCGCACGCCATGGAATTCCCCTACCCCCAGTCTATGTCAAACTGCGCCACGTGCCACGAAGGCAAGCTTGATATGATATTGACGGATGCTAATTATAAGCTGGAGACCTGTAAGAGCTGTCACCCTGTGACTGGACCAGAGGAAGGAACCCTGCCCAACAGAGCGCCGGCGCTGGCAACCATCGTGCCCCATAGCCTCGATATCGGGTTGTGTAGCGGCTGCCATACCGAGGGTGGTATTGCTCCCGCATTCAATGAGATTCACACCGGCTACTACTCGGAGATCTACGATGCCACCGGCACGCCATACACCGACATCTTCCAGGCCAGCGTCGACAATGCCAGCCTGGACGGCACGACGCTGACCATCGAGTTCAGTGCCACCAAGGCGGTGGCCGACAATCCGATCCCGCTGGCGGACATGACTCCTCATGTAGTGCTCGGGCTGTACGGCTACGACACCAGAAATATGATCGTCTCAGGGCACAACCGCGATATCGACGACGAATCGAACCTCGAGTTCAACGTCGGCAGCGACACTGCCCGGATGAAGACCATATCGTCCTCGACCGGTGCCTGGGTTGTAACCGCCGATCTGTCGTACTGGGCTGACCTGATCACCAGCGGCGTTGTCAAGCGGGCTGAGATCGCTGTTCTGCCGTCGATCAAGGACGCCGCCGGGACCACGGTGGCGGTGAAAGCCCCGTCGCGGACCTTCGACCTCACGACCAATGCGTTCGATGACACGGCCATTCCGGACGTGGTGGATTTCGCGAACTGCAACAAGTGCCACGACGCGCTGATGCCGCCGAATCACGCGGCGTATGTGGGTACGGTGGCCGGCAACATAAATGTCTGCAGGATTTGCCACACGCCGCTCAACGGCGCTTCCCATCTGGAGATGCAGTCACGATCGATCGATTCCTATGTCCACGCCATCCACTCATTCCAGGCTTTTGACATCGGAGACGTCAATTTCGCCGATCCGGTCCAGGCGCTATATTACGACCTCCACATCGAGCACGTGTTCCCGAACTTCACCATCAAGAACTGTAGAGCCTGCCATGTGGAAGGGGCTTTCGAGGTGCCCGATCAGTCCAGGTCGATGCCCGGTTTGTTGTCGGGCTCTGATTCCATTGAGACCTGGGATAGAAACATTGGCCACGTGCCGGGTTATGTCACCGGGCCTGCCTCAAGAGCCTGCGGTGGGTGCCACAGGGCCCATGCGATCAATGAAGACAACGCGAATGAGCTGATATCCTTTAACCAGCATACGAA
>JARRQQ010000655.1:0-5025 GCA_037381725.1 Sedimentisphaerales bacterium | reverse complement strand
CCATAGGCGCCGCCGCCATTCCGGGGGCGGGCCTCGTCACGATGGTCATTGTCCTCAAAGCCGTGAATCTGCCGCTCGAAGGAATTGGGATGATCCTGGCGGTGGACAGATTGCTGGACATGCTCCGAACAGCCGTCAACGTATGGGGTGACGCCTGTGGGACCGTCGTCGTCGCGAACCTTGAAGGAGAGCAACTGAACCGTTCAGCTCAAGCCGAAAATAATCCATAGCGAGGAATCCGATGGCTGTGCTGAAATTAGACAGGCACGATGAGAACAAGGAAATCGAGTTTGAGCTGGACTACCTCACGTCGTTGACAACCCGCCAGCGATTTGAGATGATGCGCGCAAAGACCATGGAAATGCGCCGGCTACTCGGGAAAACCCATGGACACAGAACAGCTACTGAAATTATTAAAAGAGCACCACGTTAAGTTTGTGATTATTGGCGCTACCGCCTTCCCCGTCCACGGCTATTCACGGGCGACATTGGACATTGATATCTTCATCGAGCCAGACAAGGCAAACGCCCAGAGAACCTGGAAAGCCCTGAGAGAATTCGGGTACGATGTCACGGACGTAACAATAGACGACCTCCGGACAAAGAAGGTACTGATTCGCCAATACGTTGTGGAAACAGACATTCATCCTATGGTTACGGGAGTCACGTTCGGACGTGTTTGGCGCAACAAGGTGAAGGCACGATATGGTGATACTTTTGTGTGGTTTGCTTCACTCGATGACTTGATAGCCATGAAAAAGGCGGCTTCACGTGCTAAAGACATTGAGGACCTGAAGTATTTGCGTAAACTGAAAAGGCGCACCAAAAGACCAAAACGTGAATAAACGTAGGTGGGCAAAATGCCGTTTTTGCCCACGCGGTTTCAAGTGACGTGCAGCACAATGCAATCACAACCGCGTGTGCAACGAGTTGCACACCCTACGGTTCTCAACAAACCTAATGGGTGGCAGCCTCATCTGCCTCTGGCGGATGGGGATGGCTTCCTCTTTTCACAGGAATGACAGACCAATCACAGTAGATTATCGCGATACCATTCTATCGCTTTCTGAAGCCCCTCGTCGAATGACACGATCGGATTGAAGTCGATCAACTCTTGGGCCTTGGTGATGTCGGCCAGGGAGTGCTTGACGTCGCCTGCCCGCGCGGCCTCGTAGGTCGGTTTGACCTGCTTGCCCACGGTTTTGTTAATCATGGCGATGATTTGGTTGACCGTGATAGCCTGGCCGCAGGCGACGTTGATGACCTCGCCTTTCGTCTGCTTAGCCCTGGCCGCGAGCAGGTTCGCGTGCACGACGTTGTCGATGTACGTAAAATCGCGGCTTTGCTCACCGTCGCCGTAGACCGTCGGCGCATGGTCCTTCAAGATCGCGGTGACGAACGCCGGTATCGCGGCGGCGTACTGGCTCGTCGGGTCCTGGTGTGGGCCGAAGACGTTGAAGTACCGCAAGGAGATGGTCTCCAGGCCGAAAACCTCATGAAAAACCGAACAGTAGTATTCGCCGACAAGTTTCGCAGCGGCGTAAGGCGAAAGAGGATTGGGCGTCATCGTCTCGATTTTCGGCAATGTAGGCGTGTCCCCGTAAGCTGACGAACTCGCGGCATAGACGAATCGCTTGACGCCGATGTCTCGCGCGGCCAGCAGCAGCGTGAAGGTCGCATCCACACAATGCCGGTGCGTCGCGGCCGGATCATCCACGCTGCGAGGTACCGAAGGCAGAGCCCCTTGATGCAAAACAGCGTCGATGTCCTTCATCGCGGCGCGGGCGACTTCCGGATCGCCCATATCCGCCTCGACGAACTCTATCTTGTCGGCGATATCGGCGAGGTTGCTCCTTTTGCCCGTGAGCAGGTTGTCGAGCACTCGGACAAAGCAGCTTTCCGAAACGAGTTTCCTGCAAATATTCGAGCCGATAAAGCCGGCCCCTCCGGTCACCAGGAACTTCTCCATGTAGATATTCCTCTCAAGTAAACGCGACAACCCTCTCGGTAACAACCAGCACAGGGAGCAGGACTTCCAGTTTTACGCTACGACGGGGCAGAGCCAACCTGCCGCCTCGCCCATTATATGCGCGAGTTTCAAGCGACGCCAGCGGCAATCTCGGCTCTCTTTTGATATCTTCTGTAGGACTTGAACTGCTCGTGGAAATAGCCGCCCCGGATCGCCCTGGCGGCAAAGAGCACGCCGCCAATCACATTGGCATTGACTTCCTTCAACTCGCGAATCGCTCTCTGGGCGGCGCCGCGCGTCGTCTGGTTAGCGTTGAATACCAGGACCGTTGCATCGGCAAGTCCAGCCAGCACTTTCGCATCGCTTACAAGTAATACAGGCGGACCGTCAATAATGATGTGGTCGTATTTCTTGCGCTGCTCTTGAAGCAGTTCCGCCATCCGAACGCTAGCCAACAATTCGGCGGGGTTGGCGGGCAGAGGGCCACAGTCGATCACGTCAAGACCTTCCATGCCGCTGGATCGAATCGCTTTGGTCGCCGTGCATTGACGCATGAGCACGCTACTCAGGCCGAAGTCGAAATTCTTGACCGACGGCTTCGTCTCCAGTTTCGGGAACAGCGCATGTAGGTGCGGCTGCCTGAAGTTGGCGTCGATCAGCAGAATCTTCTGCTCCGCGGTGAAGAAGCTTGTCGCCAGATTAACAGCGACTGACGTTTTGCCGTCACCCGCCATACCGCTGCTGATCAGGAGCGTCTTCAGGGACTCGGGGTCGGCGGACATCGCCAGGTTCGCGCGGCATTGCCTGTAGGACTCGCTGATGAAGGAATGCGGCGCGGGGATGACGCCGAGAAGCGGGATGTGGAGATACCGCGCCACGTCACTCGGAGCCCGCACGAGATCGTTGGACAATTCGACCAGAAACGCCAGACCGATACCCAGCAGCAAGCCCAAAAGCGTTCCGCTGGGGAACCAGAGCCACCACTGCCGCGAGAAGACCATTTCGAGCGGCGGCGGCGCTTTTCCAACGGAGAGCACCTTCGGCGTCTCCGGATCGTCGTGAAGAGTTTTCAGCTTCTCGATCTGCTCTTTGATCTTGTCGAGCATCGCGAGCCGTTCGTCTCGGATCGCCACACCCTTTTCATACTGTATGCGAGCCAAATCGAGCTGTTTGTTCTTCGCCTCCGCCTCCTGGCGCAACTTCTCCAACTGCTCAAACCTCTCCTGGAGGACGATCAGGCTATCGCGTGCATTTTCAAGATTTGCCCGCCGGGTCTGATTGGCGATCGCAACCTTCCGCTCTTCCCTTCTCTTCTTGGTTTCCGCCAGACGCTCTTTGGCTTGTCGCACGTCTCTGTGATTCTCGCCAAACTTCGTGAGCAAACCCGAGAGCTGACCCTCCCAGTAGTTTATCTGCTGGGCCAGATCGATCATCTGGGGGTCTCTTTCCACTGCGACCTCGACCTGATCGGTGATTGGCCCCGTCGCGAGTTTCTGGAGATTGGCGATGTCCGCTCGAAGCTGGCTGATGACCAGATCGAGCTCGTTCTTCTGAAGTTCGAGATTGTTCAGCTTGACCGTGGCGGTATGCTGATAGTAGCCGCTCGACGGTCTTTCCAGATCGGTTACGTCGTACGCGGCGCGCACGTCGTCGAGTCCCTTCTCCGCCGAGTCCAGCTCACCCTGAACCCGAATCCGTTGCTCTTCGAGTTGCTGCAAACGATCTGATATCTCCCGCCTCTCGCTCGCCCCCTGAGTGGACAGGAACAGCTCGAGCATTTCGTTGACGATATCCGCCGACTCCTTTGCGCCGCCGCACGTCATTGATATCTCGACGAACTCACTATCCCGCTGAGCGTGGGCGCCAAAATGCCTTTGCAGATACTTTACCGCCCTTCTCCGGTCCTTGCCCAGGCGCGCATACCACCTTGTTTCTTTAACCTTGTCACGGTCGAGCAGGTCGTCCAGTGTGCTCTGCTGCTTGATAAGACTGGCGATGGACTGGCGATGTCCGTACAGTATGTCCCTCTGCAATTGGACGCTGC
Organism: Sedimentisphaerales bacterium; assembly: GCA_037381725.1. Taxonomy (GTDB): domain Bacteria; phylum Planctomycetota; class Phycisphaerae; order Sedimentisphaerales; family Anaerobacaceae; genus JAFGTG01. The sequence goes on along the minus strand of JARRQQ010000655.1, from coordinate 1,012 downwards.
CGATGGTCATCGGGTCCTTTTCTACAGGGGGCAAGACCTGAATATAGGTCCTCGCCGTGTAACGTGGAAGGTATTTCCGCAAAAGCTTCCAGGCCCCTCCTCCAGCCACCAGCCCAAGCACGGTCAAGCAGAGGATCAGGAGCACGTGGCGACGCAGTACAACGAAGACTTCCTTCGGCGTTAGCGAGTCGGACGGGGCCGGTCGTATCGGGCCGGGCCTGGCCATCCTGTTCGAAGCCGAAGGTCTTCCTGCCATCTTGATCTCCATTCAGCGTAACGTCCGTGAAGCGACAACTGCTCCATGACCTGCACGCGAGCACGCCAGCGCCTCACGGCGAAACACGCGCCACAGCCTGTTCTATCCTCGCTCTGGCCTTATCCGACAACTCGTTTTCGCCTGTCCTGAGCGCCTCCCTGTACGCGGATAGCGCTTCTTGTTTGTCTCCGAGCTTCTCTTTTATCATGCCCTCATGCTCGTAAACCTCTGGTGGGACGCCAGTTCCGTCCTGCTCGAAGCACTGCAGAGCCGCGGCCATCGACCTGGCCGCCTCGGAAGCTTTGCCGTTTTTGAGCAGCACGTACGCATACGTATCCAACATTCCCGGACTGTCCGGCCTGATGTCCAGCGCTCGTTTGGCATAATCGAGGGCCGTCGAGAGCCGTTCACCGTCTTCGGCGAGCAAATACGCCAGATTATTCAATACAGTCGCAACGTGCGTATTATTCGGCATTTTCGTTAGAAGACTTTCGTATTCTGCCACGGCGGTTTCGAGATAATTCTTATCGGAACTCTGCTCGTAAAGCCGGGTCAGCGCCTCGCCTTTCTTCAAAACGTAGTCCACCCTGCGGGGGTCCGTCGGCCCGATAAGATTGATGCACTTGTCGATATATTCGACAGCCTTCGCATTTTCGTTGTTGATGGTCGCCAAGCGGAACATCGCCAGATTGGCCGCGACCGAGTCCGGGTCGGCCTGGAGCTTCCCTTGGCAATAGGCTTCGACCTCCTTGATGC
>JARRQQ010000654.1:0-2845 GCA_037381725.1 Sedimentisphaerales bacterium | reverse complement strand
CATGGAAATATAACACATTGATTCTTTTCTCCATGAGGTGTCATCAGACGAAAACTGGACGTGCACGGCTCGCCGTACGGCAAAAATACCCGGTATCTGAGGGATCGGCGAGTTCTATTTTTCTCTGAACCATCCTTACTCTCAACGGGAGCAACCCGTCGTCCGTTGCTGGTTGCTTCCCTAGTCGATTCGATAGCCCTGAAAGGGCGGTACATACCAGGCCAGGGTACCGCCCTGGGTTGAGGTATCGGAACGTCCCAGCCCTGAAAGGGCGTGACATCGAGCGTATCTGGTATCTGCCAACGATGTTACGCCCTTTCAGGGCTGCTGATCTCGTCACAGCGTACCTGGGGCGTTCCTCCGGGCTGGTGTGTCACGCCCCTTCGGGGCGCGGAAGGCGGGTTGCACTCATTCTTGACGAGCACCCATTAGGGCACGAATACGACCGGTCGGCATAGCGTCCATTAGCGGATTTTTCGACATACACTGAATTGTGCATCCAATAGGCGCCTCAAAACGGAGATAATTGGACAACGGAGTAATTGATTAGCCTTAATACAGAGCGATAGCCCGCATGTTCGTCAATATTCGTATATACTTTACCCACATTCACTTATTGGGCGCACGAAATGACGCAGGCTGCTTTGTTTTCCGAGCCGTATGACCAGGAACAGAAATACGCTCTGGGAAATGGTTTTGTATTGGAGTTCTCCGATCGCGAAAAGTCGCAGTGCAAGCTGCTTTACTACGATAAGCCAATCAAAATCGTAGACTTGTCCGATAAGGTTGCCAAAAAGCTTCTCGTGATCGAGGCGGTAGATCTTGGGATCGTACAAGCCCGCCTGGCGGACGCCTTGGAGATCTCCCGGCAAACCATCCATAACTATCTGCAAACACACAAGTATTTCGGTCTTGATGGATTGATCCACGGATACAATCCAGCGGATAGCAAGAGCCTGGAGGTGCAGCGAAAATCTCATGCCTGCGAGCGCGAGCAGGGCAACAAGTCAGAGCAGGTAGCGGCGATCCGCGCGGAGCAAAGAGAGGCCGAGAAGGAACAACAAGAGTCTGTCCAGGCCAGCATGAACTTCTCGTTCGGGGAGCATGATCGTTCTCGACAAGTAGCGGCGGAGCAACAACCTTTTTCACAAAACCATGTCTGGGAAGCCACCCGTTACGCGGGCGTTTTCCTCTATTTGATCACGCTGATTAGCCACTGGAATTGGTTGCATCTGGTGATGGGGCACTTTGGCAATGCCTGGAGGATCTTCGCCGTATTTTTGTTGATGGGTGGACGAAACATCCGTTCTATCGAGCAGGTGAAGCATGTGCGCAAACGCGAAGCGGGCCGGGTATTGGGCCTGGGGCGCCTGCCTGGCAAGACCATCTTGTGGGAGTGGTACTATAGCGCGGCCCATCTCGGTCTGGCCCGCACCTTGTTGCAGGATTATTTTCGCCATCAGATCCGCTGTGGATTGATTGGCATGTGGATCTGGTTCACCGATGGTCATCTGTTGCCCTACACGGGCAAGGAAAAGGTCCATTACAGCTACAACACCCAGCGCCGCATGCCGGTGCCCGGCAGAACCAGCCAAGTAACCTGTGATGCATCGGGGCGGATCGTCGACTTCGTCATCGAAGAGGGTAAGGGAGAGATGAAACAGCAGATCCTCGACGTCGTCGAACAGTGGCTACCGGAGCTCCCGGCACGCCCGATCGTCGTCTTTGATCGGGAGGGCTATGACAGCGGATTCTTCTCCAAGCTAATCAAAGCAGAGCAACCCTTTGTCACCTGGGACAAGAACGTAGACACAAAACGCCTGGAAGCCATTGCCGACGAGCGTTTCACCACCCACTTTCACTTTAATGGTAAGCACTACAGCGTGTTGGAAGAGGAAAAGGCCTTCCGCTATGCCGAGAATAAAGAAGAGCCTGAGCACACCTTCAGCCTGCGTCACCTGATCGTTTGGAATCGTACCAGCAATCGACGTACCGCAGGGCTTGCCTATAATGGCACCATCAGCTTGAGCACGGAAGAGGCCACCCATGGCATACTCAGCCGCTGGGGCGCCTCGGAGAACACCTTTAAACATATCCAGAACCGTCATCCCTTGCATTATCACCCCGGTTTCAAATTGGTGGATAGCGAACGCCAGGAGATCGCCAATCCCGAGATCAAGGAGAAGAGTAACCTACTCGTACGACTGCGCAAGAAACTCGACAGACTCTTGCGCAAGTTGACCACGACCCCGGAAAGCAAGAAAAAAGACCGTGCGCCCAGGCACAACAGCAGGAGACAGCGCTTGGAAAACGACATTGAGCAACAGGAGGCGCTCATTGAGCAGGTCCGAAAAGAGAAAATGGAGTTGCCGGAAAAGATCGATGTATCAAAATTGACTGACTATCGTTCCTTCAAACAGATCGATAACGAAGGCAAGTATCTGTTTGACTTTGTCACCACTTCCGTATGGAACGCTCGCAAACAGATGACCGAATGGTTGCGTGAATGCTATGAGTTTGAAAATGATCTGGTCGATCTATTCTACGCCATCACCCACTGTCACGGATGGATACGGAGTACCGACGGCGAGGTCAGAGTGCGGTTGGAACCACTCCAACAATCCAAGCGGCGTTCGGCACAAGAGTATCTTTGCCGTAGGTTAACCAGCCTTGGCGCGCAAACCCCCATGGGCAAGCGGCTGGTGGTTGAGGTCGGCGAGAGCCCTATGAAGTAGGATAGTGTCCAAAAATTAGGCCGAGTTTTTGAGGAAATGGAGAGGTCTGGATTCACGAACCAGCCCTTCATTTCGACCCCAAGGTCGACTCGGGTTGGCACGTCGAGAGG
>JARRQQ010000653.1:0-3797 GCA_037381725.1 Sedimentisphaerales bacterium | reverse complement strand
CTGTATCTGTGCATATTGTCGATTGGATGCCCACCCTCTGCAAGCTGGCGGGGTATTCTCCGCAGAGGGATTTAAAATGGGATGGCAGAGATATCTGGCCGTGGATCAGCGGACGGACTAATGCCGAGGAATCTCGGGTGTTCTACTGGAAAACACCCAACGCCTTCGCCGTCAGACTTGGAAACTGGAAGCTCATAACCAACAAGCAACAAAAAAAGTTCGAGCTCTACGATGTAATAGCGGACCCTTATGAAAAGCACGATTTAGCCCAGGATTATCCTGAGCGTGTCAATAAGCTGAAAAGATTGCTGGCGGAGGTATCTGCTGATGACCGATGACAGAAGACGGATGACGGAAGACAGAGAACAGAAACTAATCACAAGTTTGGTAGTGATGCTCATCTTATGCCATCGGGTGGTCGGCGGAGAGTTTCTCAGAGCTTCAGACCTTGAAGTTCTGGAACATCCGGCCGATGCGATGATGAGAGATTATCTGACTGATATTGTCGATGAACAATTTGCCCAAAGAGCTTCAAAGCTGGCCGTTCTGAAATCTGCCGAAGACTGGGACCGGCATGCCAGATTCATTCGAGACTCAATGACTGAATGGACGGGGCCTTTCCCCGAACGGACACCGCTATGCGCCCGTACCACCGGAATAATATATCGAGACCGGTATATTCTTGAGAAGGTCATTTTTGAAAGTCGTCCCAACTTTCTCGTCAGCGCCAATCTCTACTTGCCCACGAAAAATCCCGGCCCTCATCCGGCTATTCTCAACGTCATTGGCCACTCCCCCGAAGGTAAAGCGACGGAGAAGGTCCAGCGCCGGGCCATCTCTCAAGCCCGAAAAGGATTTGTAGCCTTCGTGATAGATGCCATCGGTCAGGGTGAGCGGCAAATCGAGGAATACGCCCATATATCCAAACCTCCCGGCAATGCCCACCAGATCCGAGCAGGTCTTTTTCGGAGCTTTTGCTGCCGGGTTAGATCCCCGCGGTGATCCCCTGTTCACCCACGTCCCCAAGCCGTTGCTGATTGATGCGACGACGGCTGACAATTTGAACCCGCCTTCCGGAGTCTGGGACCTGAGCACCTGGCTTTATAAAGCTTACGCGGCTCACGGGACGCCCCAGACATTTCAAACCACGATGGTCGAGGGTCCGCACGGATATAACAAAGAGCAGCGTGAGTTTGCTTACGCCTGGATGCTTAAGTGGTTGGGAGGCGACGCTTCCAATTTTTGGGAAGAAGAATTCCCCGTAGAAAAGAAGGAGGATACATGGTGCACCGCCCAAGGAAATGTTTATAACGAATCCGGTAGTCGAAGACCACATGACCTTGTCCTCGACTATTTACAAGAGCATCGATTCCGGCCGGTGACAGTGAGAACACAAAAGGATTTGACAAGACACCGTAACCGGCTTGAAGACTTTGTCAAAGAGATCCTCTTTCTGAAGGATATGACTGAGGCACCCAGAGAGGACACGAGAGCCCCCAGGCAGGTGGCAGGGTTGAAGCTTACTCCCGTGATTTTAAGACCCGAAAAGAGAATCGAGTTACCAAGTGTCTGGATCGAATCACCAAATGGACCCGCAAGTGGGCCGGTGATTGTATACCTTAATGATGCCGGTAAGATTAAGCTGTCCGAGGAGAACGTTGTCCTGCGTAGATTGCTTAATAAAGGATTTCGAATATTTGCCGTTGATCTGCGCGGTATGGGTGAGACGGCCCCCGATCAGAAAGAGAGATTCTGGGATTTTTTGGCAGGCCGGCCTCTCTTCGGGCAAAGAGTCAGGGATGCACGAACTGTTGTAAAGTACCTATCACAAAAGGAGGGAAGTAGCGCGAGAATTTTCATTTGGGCAAAAGGCATGAGCGGCATTTATTCAGCTTTTGCTGCAATCCTGGAGAAGGTCGTTATAGGTATGGTTCTGGAGCGACCTTTGCTGAGCTTCGAGGAAATTGTCACGAGCAAAGTGCCGGCTTATAAGCACGAAGTCATCGTACCGGGTATCCTGAAGAAGTTCGATCTTCCTGATGTGTATCAGGCACTTTGTCCCATCGACATCGTCCTGATCAATCCGCTGGCGGGCGATAAGTCTCCGGTCTCAAAACGTATAGCGGACGATAGTTATCAACGGACGGCGGAGACATATACCGCTTTGAACAAATCCGACCATTGGTCTGTGCACACTAAAGTCGCCACTGATGCAAGGGCGGACTTGTTGATGTCCGCCTTTATAAATACGACAGGGGAATGAGTATGGTTTTGCGCTCGGGCATTCATACGCGTCGTTTGACATTCATTATCATCCTCTTTTCCTTTTCGACTTCTTTTGCCGATGCCCCAGTGGATTCCGCAACTGTCGAGGGCGAGAGAAATATCGATTCAAGTGTCATTTCAACGTCGTCGAGTCCGTTTGCTCGACTTCACGGTATTCCTCCGCGGGCCGTGACACTGGGCGATGGATTCTGGAAGAAACGGTTTGAGACTAACATGAATACGAGCATCCCCACGTTCCTGATGCTTCTTAACGAAATCGGCGCACGCGACAAGCTGCTTGGCCGAAAGAATAAGGCCAGAGGAAACTCCGATGCCGACTTGGCAAAATGGCTAGAGGCAGCATCGTTCGTTTTGCAGTCACAGGATAACGAAAAGCCTAGGACTATGCTCCAGAGTGTTGTCAATGACATCTTGCTTTCCAGCGCGGACGGTGGCTATCTACAAACCCGTCACCTGAAAAAATGCCGGCCAGGCTTGCTAAATCAAATACCACTGGAGAACTGTACTGCCTGGGGCATCTGATACAAGCCACCATTGCTCATTATCGAGCAACAAAGGACCTGCGACTGTTGAACGCTCTTACTCCTTACGTCGATACTATCATAAATCTTTACGGTCCTAACAAACAACCGTGCTGGTCGGAACATCCGGAAATCGAGATGGCGTTGGTCGAGTTATACCGAACGACTGGTAAGAAGGAGTACTTGAACTTCGCCCATTTCTTGCTGGACGAGGTCGATTATGACAAAATTGATAGCCAGCATGAGATTGACTTTGGACATTATTTCTCCGGCAGGCCGTTCACGTCACTTGGGGAAATCAGCGGCCACGCTGTATGTGTGCTGTACAGATGTTGCGGCGCTGCGGGCATTTACCTGGAGACAGGTGACCGAGACATGTGGCGGGCCTTGATAACTTTATGGGAGGATGTAACTCAACATAAAATGTACGTAACCGGTGGCGCCGGCTCGCGATCTTCAGATGAAGCCATCGGAGAAGCTTATGAATTGCCCAATGAACGCGGCTATGCCGAAACGTGTGCGGCCATAGCCAATGTGATGTGGAATTGGCGACTTTTGCAGGCCGGCGGCAAAACTCGGTTCGCCGATATCATGGAATTAGCTCTCTATAACGGTGCCCTAAGCGGGGTATCAATTGACGGTGATAAGTATTTTTGCTGGAATCCTCATCGGTCGAGATACGATCCTGCCCTTGAACGATATGGAGAGAATGGCGGTGATCTGCTTACTCTTAAGAAGGAAAAGGGCCTAAGTCTGAATGTTCGCCAATCCTATTATCGAACACCATGCTGTATACCCAACATACAGAGAATGATCGCTTTGTTGCCAGGTATATGCATAGCACGAGCAAAGAGGGAATCTGGATTCATCTGGACCTCGTCCCTAGCGTAGTTGGAGGTTGAAATGAATCAATGGCTACTCCAGCCTGGTCTTGAGTAAGATCAGGTAGCCATATAATCCACTATTTTACAAGAAGGAGTAGTCATGCAA
>JARRQQ010000652.1:1511-5220 GCA_037381725.1 Sedimentisphaerales bacterium | reverse complement strand
AAGCGTTTTCAACCGTTGGATGCAACCTCCGCAGCAAAGAGCATAGCGGAGGAGTCACCAGTGAAGCGACGCTCTGAGCACCAAGAACCTTCTCCGCGGCTCGCTCGGAGAGTCGTTCAGACTTCATGTCTTGACCCACGCAACGAATACGGAAAGCAGAGTGTACATGTAACGGAGACGAATCGCATCCGGTTCGGTCAAACCACAGTTGATCTGACAGATGTCGAGCAGATTGTGGAGCTTTCCCAGTCGAAAGCAATCGCTCAAGCAATACTGTTTTGTGCCCGGCTGGGAACACAGTCGATGACGGTCAGGGAGATCGCCGATCACTGCGCTCGAGTCATGCAAGAGAAGGGGCTCGACGGTTTGTGTGACAGGGTATCAGGGCATTTGGCACAGTTCCGCGATATCGAGCTCGCATCGGCGCTCAATCGATTCCCGTCTCTTAGAGTTGGAGATCCATAGTCGTCAAACCGAAAGCACCATGGACGGCATAACACGTATAAGGCCTCCCCGAGTCAATAGACAAAGGTCACCCTGACAAACTGTTTCATTGCCGGTAGAAAAGATGAACGATCGTTCTTCCATTCCCTCAGCCTGGCTTGGGTTCAAAGATTCTGGTGCGACAACGCCGTCTGCACCAAACACGTATTGAGGGTCGCTCCAGGTGCCCTAGAACATATTCAGTACCCGACTGCCGTCCGAATCAAAGGAGGAGCTCTGTCTCTGAGCAGGCTCAGTTATTCCGGCGGATCGGCGCGGGGCAGACAGCGGAAAATAGAATCACGATGGACTCATCGCAGAGAAGGGGACCAGGATGCAGGACCAATCATAGCGATGGACTAAAGGATCTTGGTGCTACGGTGCTTGAGAATGGCAGTCGGAATTGCTGCAGTGGAAGTGAGCACCGAAAAGAGAGCATCGTCCTGTATTGTTCCAGTTATGCGGAAGGTCTCAAGCATCCCGTCCCATCTCATTTCAGTGTTTCAAAGAACCGCCTGGAATCATATGGCGTCCTCCTCTTGAGCATGGTGTATACAGTACGCCCGAGCTTTTGGGCGATGATCGACAGCGCCTTGGCTTTGCCATACTTGCTGACCAATCTCTGGTGATAGAGCTTGCCCCGTTCGTTTCGCCTGAGAAACAGGCAGGCAGCCTCACTGAAAGCCCATTTCAGATGGACATTTCCGATTTTATTGTTTGGACCCGTCTTGCGCTTGCCCCCAGACTCATGAGTGCATTTCACCAGCCGGGCGTAGGAAATGAAGTTGCCCACGGCAGGGAAGCGGTTGATGTCGTGGATCTCGTAAAGGATCACCAGGGCCAGGGTTTTCCCGATACCGGGAATACTGCGAAGCAAATGAACGGCTACCGGATCGTGTTCGGGAACCTGAGCGTTGATCTGGCGTTCGATAGTGAGGATCTGCTCGTGGATAGCATCCATCAGTGCGGCATCCACTTCCACGCTGGTGCGGACCACAGGGTCAGTGAAGCGCGTACCTATGCCGGTACGATTGGACCTGCGGTCAATCCGTTTTTCGAAGTATGAGAGGTTGTACTGGGTGTTGGTATTTTGGATATGCGTCTGGAGCTCTGCATGTTGACGAGCAAGGTACAACCGGCGCCTGAGAAGATCCCGAGTCGAGCGCATACCTTGAGGATACACATAGGCCATGGGAAGCATCCCGCTGCGAAGAAGGGCTGCTATCTTTTGAGAGTCGATCTTGTCATTCTTGGTTTTACCTCCGTGGATGGCTTTCATGTACAGGGCATGGCCGAGAACAAAGGCAATCCCTTCCCGGCTGCACAGATCGGCGATCCAATACCAGGTGAAGATGCACTCCACCGCTACCACGATATCTTCTCGGTATGGGGTGATGGCTCTCAGTAGAGCATCTGGATTTGCCCGATAGTTCCTGTGCAAGAGAACTTCACCTGTCCGGTCCATGATGCAGAGGAACATCGATCTTGCGTGTAGATCAATGCCGCAGTAGAATTGATGTTGAGAAGTGTAGAATCTCATTAGGCTTCCTCCTTGGGTAGGAATATGGATTGCGGTAATTATACCGCACCTCCCGGGGGGAGGCCTTAATGAGTATCATGGCGCAGGAGTTGACCGCGCAGGGGTCAGTTGGATCGGCCATTGCTCTCTGGCACCACGGTGGGTTGGTTGGAATCGGCACGGCAACTCAGCTTCACGTTGTGACCCTTCGAGATATGGCTACAATCCTACACGGATAGATCCTCTCATCACATTGATTTTTTTCCTTGATTTGTAGAAAGTATTCTATGGCTAAAGACGGCTCGGACCGTAGAAGAAAAGTCATACCGGAAAGAAGATCATTGCTCATATAGATCGCGCGCCTACATTGCTGTCTCAGGCTTGGAAATAAAGAAAGGCCTACGAAAGGCCAATCATAAAGATTACTTGCACTGTGTATCGGCCGGAGCAAGATGTAATCCAAACACCACCTTGTTATATCTGCTGCTATATGGATACGGCGTAGCCCCATAACGGTCCTCGCCGGCTTTGGTAGGACTTGAAAAAGTAAAAGTAGACCCCGGATTCCCTATCAGATGCCTCAGCATTTCAGAATCTATGTTTCCTGTCACAACAACTCGCTTGAGCAGACCGCGAGACTTTTACTGGCGTAAACTATAGTCATGTAGTAGAATATTGGGTGCATCTGTGAATCGGCGCCGCAGCTCAGCTCCGCGTTATACCAGCCAAAATTGTCGAATGATCAGTGATTAAAGAAAGGAAAGGTGAACGTGACTACAATCCAGAAAAACGGTGATTTACTCGTTGATGCGACAGAACGCACGATGCAACATCAGTCCGGCTTTATCTCTGCAAATATCCATAAAAGCTATGACGAAAAACGTGTGGTTAACCATGCACAGTGGCAAAGCCGTGCCCACTTCGAGGCAATGCTAAATTATCAGGATGCAATTCCCCACATGAGACCGGCTGCAGAGTTGACGGAAAGTTATGATCCGGTCATCTGCGAAGTTGCTTCTGTTCACCCGGTTTGAAGGCACTATGCGCTACTGGATCAACACTGTCTCCCTCAATCACGTGCAGGCGGGCATCGAAGGCGGCTTCACCCAAGCCGATCACGGAAAAAACACGCGGCTCAAGCGGCTTGAGAGAGGCGACCTCATCGCGTTTTACTCTCCCAGGACGGAGTTCCGAGGCGGTGAGCCGCTTCAAGCTTTCACGGCTATTGGGCGTATTGTAGACGAAGAGCCATACCAGGTTGAGATGAAACCGGACTTCCATCCGTGGCGGCGGAGCATTGAGTTTTTGAAAAGTGAAGAGGCACCGATCCGTCCGCTAATCGAGGAATTGAGATTCATCAAAAACAAGAAACAATGGGGCTATCCCTTCCGGCAGGGCCTGTTTGAGGTGAAGCAGACAGACTTCGAGCGCATAGCTGAAGCAATGAGCGCCGAACTGGAAGCAACGTCATAGAAGGCGGTATAACAACGGGTTGCAGCGGACTGCGCTCCGCCGCCGCTGAACCCGCGCGTTAGATTGATTAAAGGATAAAGATAACGATCTTATTTATAGATTTAATATGCCAGAACAATTAAAGGAATTCCAAACTGAGGCTGAATTAATCGACTGTGTTCAGCTTATACGTGCTGCTTATGGTACAGTAGCCAATGAGTTTAATCTTACTGAGGCTAATGCCCCCACAAACCC
>JARRQQ010000652.1:0-1477 GCA_037381725.1 Sedimentisphaerales bacterium | reverse complement strand
GGTTGTGTAGCTGTTGAATCCTCCAATGATAAGAGTATATATTATATTGAAAGATTAGCTGTTAATCCAAATCATAGACATCATAAATATGGTGACCGATTGCTCAATCATGCATTCGATTATATAAAAGAAAATACAGGAACCGTTGCTTCAATCGGATTAATGGATAACAATACAAAATTGAAGGAATGGTATAAATCAAAAGGATTTATAGAAACTGGAAAAAAAGAATTTCCACATTTACCCTTCAGCGTATGTTTTATGTCGAAGACATTAAACTCATGACAATATATGATAGATTCATCTTACATTAGACAAAAAAGTTCCCCATTGAATTATTTTGTTTTGTTACTTAACATAATATACTAATATACACATCAATCTAACATGCGGTTGAAGTTGACCACGAGAGCTACACATAATTACTGAATAAAGACGGGTACATACATTCTGCCTTAGTATTGATTCGGCGCGGCAACTTAACTGCGTTGTTAGACCGCAGGAAACACCTCCAGCGCACTAGGAAAGGAGAAGGACATGGCTAAGCTCGTGTTCGGAATGAATCAGTCCCTGGACGGGTACGTCGACCATATGGCGTTCGCGCCAAGCCCAACGCTATTTCGCCACTTCATCGAGGAGGCTCAGGGGCAGGCGGGTAGCGTGTACGGCCGGAGAATGTACGAAGTCATGCGCTACTGGGACGACGACCATCCTGAATGGGATGCAGCGGAACACGCATTCGCCGCGGCGTGGCGGAACCAGCCGAAATGGGTCGCCTCGCGCTCGTTGAAGTCGGTGGGCCCCAACGCCAAGCTTGTTGAGGACAATCTTGAGAGCGCGATCCGCGAACTGAAGGCCGAGCGCGACGGAGAGATTGAAGTTGCTGGCCCGGACTTGGCGCACAACCTAACCAAACTTGGCCTGATCGATGAGTACCGAATCTACCTGCATCCCATCGTGCTTGGTCACGGCAAGCCATATTTCGCCGGACCCCGGCCGCCGCTCCGCCTTATTGCTATTCATCGGATTGACGAGGCCGTGATCAGGTTGACTTATGCTCCTGCTTGATCTCGCGACTCTCAGGAAGGTAATTGCCGCTGAAGTTCGGTCTTTGGCTAGACCCAACTGCGGTCTAACAAGCGCATGCAGTCGGACCGTTCCACTCGCTGCGCGAGTGAAACGGCCGCAGATGCGAGGCGTTCTGTGATCAGTAATAGGGTAAGTAAATTGTTGAGAAGAATTATGTTAGGCGGAAGACGCATGAAACCAGTGAATTGCAAAAGTATGCAGAAATTAAATATGAAAGAATTATTTGCTATTTTTAATAACAAAGCTAGAAAGTTATTTAAGGATGAGGTTTTCAGTGCAATTCGTGATATACCTTTCAGCGGGGCATCGTCTTACCAGCTCAGAAGAAAAATGATGTGGGAATCGATGTGCCCTCTATGCCGAACGGTTTTTTGGGGTTAAATGTGGA
>JARRQQ010000651.1:0-6125 GCA_037381725.1 Sedimentisphaerales bacterium | reverse complement strand
GATGACCTTAACATCGTGTTCATCTTTCTCGTGCATATTGAAGAACCCCGCACACATGCCCCGCCGTGTGACGCGACATATCTGCGCGATCGCTACCTCCATCGCTTCAATTGACAGATGCTCGAACAGGTCATGGACGAAGCAAAAGTCGAACGCCTTGTCTTCGGCGTCGATCTCAAGCACGTTGTCGACTTTGAAGCGCGCAGCCGGAAACATCTGTCCAGCGTTTCTGACGTTCTTTTCGCACAGATCGAATCCCGTGTAGTCTATCAATCGACCAATACCGAAAGCGTCGATGAACCGATAGTCGTTGGCCGAGCCGCACGCGGGCTCCAGCACCGAGATGCGCTGCGATTGTTCAGAAGCCAGCACTTCACGCCAAATCGTCTCAAACGTAGACAGGTGGTGCGCAGCAATCGGAACGTCCGTCGTCTCAATCGGTGACCAGTTGAGCAGGGAACAAATGTAGTTCGGCAACACCAGTGTCGCAAAGGTTTCAGATATGTACGAAGGAATCTCCAGTCCCTCAGCATCGTTTTCCCCGGCGAGCAGTGCATCGAGCACGGCGTGCAACTGCCGGGCCTGAACCAGTTTCTTGAGAAGCTGGAGCAGCCAATTCACTACGAGGCCAAACCGCAGCTCGTGCTCCATCAAGTCGTCAAATTGATCGCCAAACAGTTGCCTGACGAGAAAATGACGTGTCAGGATACTCTGCACGTTAATACGAGGGTCTTCCACGTCCTGAACGAGGTAATCTCGCAACGTGTTGCGATCATATCGCATCCAGGATTTGGTCAGCCGTTCCGTCTCCTGTCTGAGACTGTCTTCCACAAGTCTCGATCCTCCTTCAGGCATTCACATCCATCCATCGCCTACCAGTCCTACAGGGTGGCAGCCTCATCCCGATAGTCGTTTATTGGGATGGGGATAGCAGTCTGCCGGCAAAAAACACACGTTTACAATTAAGACGACATAAATAATGATTTTAACCTATGGAAAACCTGAATTCCAGTGGCTTTTGACTGCGGGAATTCCAACAGGCGATCGCGCCGCCCAAAAAAGAAGCCGGACCTAAACGGCCCGGCTGACTTTTGAGGAGCACGAAAACAATACTATCGCCTATTCCAGATCACGAGGCAACCCGTATGGACCGTGGACCACGCAGGAGGATTTGCCCCCGATCTGACGAAACTGGACGATCATCTTTTCTTCGACTTTCTTGCCGTTCTGCAACCGCAGCACGGTCGGCACCGCGGCGATGGGACCGAGCTTCGTATGTCCCGTCTTGCTGATCTCGCCGATCTGGACGATCTCCACGATGCGGTCCTCCTTGTCCGGTCTGAAAATAATCGTGCGAAGGAATTGATCCCCCCAGTTTTTACAGAGCGGGCATATCTTCTTGAGCTGCTCCAGATTCATATCAATGACGGCCTGATACATCATTCTGATTGACGCCTCGGCGCCCGCTTCCTGAGTCAGCCCCTCGGTCGAAATGCCGTCCGTGGCATCGCTCAGCAAGCCGACATTCGCTTCCGGGATAGTCAAAGGCTTCTCCGTGTAGACCGGACTGCCCGGGATGTGGACCTCGAACACGCTGTCGGGCAAGTCCTCGTAATACGTAAGCTTGAACGCCTCGAACGCCGGCGGGCCGCTGCGGTCCAGGTTCTGCCACTGCTTGAGGGAGACGGGCAACTTGCTGGTGACATCAAACTCGATGATCCAGGACTGCGGTCCGTGAACGTCTATCAGACTGCATGAAAGCATAACGCGGCCCCGACCGGTGGCGGCGTCTCTGCCGCGAACCACTTTGACGTTCTTGGCCTGGCTGAGCATTTGCAGCAGATCGGGACCGAGCCATTGAGCCATCCCGATGGTGACGGCATTCTCGAAGTAGACCGTATTCTGGCTGGGCTCGTAGTGGTAGGTCGATCCATCCTGCGTCCAAGTAATGGCGCCGTGACTGCCCCGCACGACGACCTTGTTCGACTGAGTGCCGGTGTCGTTAGCCCGCATCCATACCTCCGCCGTGCCACCGGGAAACGTACCTACCAGATGAATCGCTTTGAGGTCTTTCAAAGCCTCGATAGACTGCTCGATGGCCCAGGCCGGAGAGCTTAGTCTCTCAGACGCCAAAAAGGATAATACGACACCGATAACAATAATCGCCGCAGCGAGTTTGCTTGCTTTGCTTTTCATAATGATTCTCCATAGACTCGGCTGAGGAGCAGCCGATTGAACTTTTCGTGATCTCTCCATCGCATCCAAAATGCAAAACGACGACCTCCCGCTGAGGGTACGGAAGCTGTGCCATCGCGCTGTTCAGGGCATCCAATTCTTCGCTACGGATGATCCATTGCTCAGGCTTATCCGAACCTGAGACGGCAGGCTCCGTCTCGTCGAGGCTTACGGCCACTCGTCGCTGCTGGGTGCGATTGCAGTTGCGAGCGCGATTGGCAACGCACGTGACAAGATATCCTTTCAAATTGCCGCCCTGCCTCAGCTTGTCCGAAGATTGTGCGAACGTGACGAAAACGTCATGCACAACGTCCTCAGCAACACTCATTTCGTTCAGAAGTCCGGCTGCTATTCTCAGCAGGTCGATCTTGTACTTCTCATAGATGCGCGCCAGCGCAGCCTTATCACCTGCCTTGAATCTCCAGATAAGCAGCCTGTCTTCCACCATCGACGTCTCACATCCTCGACTTCGATCAATCGTTCGTCATTCATAATACAACCCGCTTCGCAGTTTTAGTCAAAGCGATTTTGATCGACAATCAGCTCACTATGCCCGTCCACGAAACCCACCACAACACCATCATCCGGCCACTGGTCGTAATTCTCATACAATATGATCTCCGTTGACGGATCTCTGCGGGCCACGTTCGGTTTGTGGTATCGAATGGCGGGTGGTTCATCCGGATCATCCGGGCCGGCCAATATCTTGTTGAGCACCTCGCGGGTAGTGACACCCCACTTCACAACGTCTTCTAATTCGCCGGGAAACTGGCCGTGGTTATCATTCATATACATCACACACCATAGGCTCAAGAGCTTGACTTTAGTCATTAGCTTCCTTTTGTAATCCGGACAACCCGGCTCCTCCACACTGAGAGCGTAGCCATCAGGCGGCTCAAGGCTAAACAGACTATCGTCTAACTCGGCATCGATTTGAATGGATGCAAACACGACTGGTGGGCGCTTCTGATCCGCCCATGCCTTCTCAATCTGTACGGGGTAATGGGTCTTGGGATTCACCCACACCGTGGTAACCATCGATTGTGTAGTCAGAAACCAGATCGCGGAGACGAGCGGTCTTCTCAGCGGGCCTCAGTGTTAGCTCCTGGCGCTGGCCATAATCCCTGATGGTGACCTCCCCCACGTATTGAGGCCACGGGGACGTCATGCTCTCATGGCGCTCCCAGTCCGGCTCTTTGAACATCCGCTTTTCTTTCGAGAGATATGTCCCATGTTCCTGGCCATCCTGGTACCGCACTTCGGAAATCCTTGTACACGAAAAAGTGCGCGCCC
Organism: Sedimentisphaerales bacterium; assembly: GCA_037381725.1. Classification (GTDB taxonomy): domain Bacteria; phylum Planctomycetota; class Phycisphaerae; order Sedimentisphaerales; family Anaerobacaceae; genus JAFGTG01. The sequence goes on along the minus strand of JARRQQ010000651.1, from coordinate 2,597 downwards.
GTCTGACGCTATCCATTGCAGCGGCAAATACAACATTTGCACCAGCGACGGGCTTACCAAGCTCTATAATCCCTATGATGAGCACCAGAGCGATCACCGCCGCCGCTACGTATTTAGTCATTCTTCCTCGCATCGTGATTCTCCAACTATTGGGCCGCGTGGCGGCCGATTGTGTCGTCTTCAGTTTCTTTTGTGCAAGCAAAGCATCACCGACGATTTTCTCGTCCAGCCCTGCACTCGTTTTGACCGTTGATTTCCGCTTGAGGTAGAAATTCTTGATTATGCTTTCGATGTTCTCCGGATAATTCATTCTTCCACCTCGTCTTTCAGCAAGGACCGGAGCTTGTCCAGTCCGTACCGGTACCGGCTCTGGATGGTGTTAAGTGAAACACCCTGCGACTCCGCTATTGCCCTGAACCTCATTCCACCCTGCAGGTGCAGGATGATGACCTCGCGTTGTGGGTATGGGAGTTGTGCCATCGCCCAGTCGATTCGCCGGTATAGCTCAGCGGACGCAACCAGTCGATCAGGTCCATCGCAATCCGCGTCAATCGTCTCTTCTCGATCCAACTGCTGCGGGCAATTTGCTTTCGCCTGATTCAAGTTCCGAACGCGATTGACAATGCAACTCGACAGGTAGCTCTTCAGGCTCGTTCGCAGCCGGACGTTCCGGCCATACTGGGCGAAAGAGACAAAAACATCATGGAGCGCATCCTCGGCAGCCGCCCTGTCGTTGGCCAGAGCGATCGCCAGCCCGAGCAAGTCATCTTTGTACTTTTCATAGATCCGCCGCAGAGCATCCGCACTGCCACGTTTCAATTTCAATACCAGCAATGTGTCTTCCAGCATGCCGGACCGGCCTCATTAGTTCCGAAACCAATGATTGTCACTGCTATGAGAGAATATGCTGGTATTTTAGTCTAAAGAAAATCCATTTTCTCGTCTGATCTTCCATAATACTCTGAGCGCACAAAAAACCGCCAAACCAAATGGCCCGGCGGTAATTATCTTTTACCCTTGGCTCAATCCCATTCAATCTGCAACTCCGGTTTCCTTGGAGCCGACGATGATACATATGGTTTTGCCCTCCATTTCGTAGAACTTAATCATCATCGTCAGAACTTCGCGTTTGCCATCACTTATACGAATCTCAGATGGAACGTACCAGAACTCACCTTCTTCGTAAATATCACCAGTGATGACATACTCATCGACCCATGGCCCGGACTCTTTCCTCTTTTTGAGCAAATCCCAGTGTACCGGCGCATATTCAAGGAAAAAGAGATCGAGCTTACAGAGCTTTTCAATGTCTAAGTCGATCAACGCCTTCCCGGTTTGCCTGGCAATTTCCAGGCACGCCTGCGGCCGGGTCATGCCGTCAGCGACGAGTCCGGAATCCGGAACCACCCAGCAATCGAAATCATTCTGGACAATCGTTGCATCAGCGGGCTTCTTGAATATCCCATCGGGAGGCTCCTCGTTGTATCGAATCCAATCAAGATTCTTAACCTTCATTCCCTTGATCATTTCCATCGGATCATCTTCCCTGATCGTCGAGAAACTGATCGGCAGCTTCGTCTCCGGATCAACAAGAAACTGCTGATCTCTTTTGGGGCCATGGATATGCACGGCAATGTATTGCGCTTCATAGGTTATGGTCACCGCATCCACCCTGCCGGCGGCTTTTATAGCGTCTTTAAAGAAACTATTGAATTTGATGATCCACTTTCTGCCCCGCTGGTCCTGACTGATGGGAAAGACATAATTGGTTATCCTATTGAAATGAAACAAACCATCGGGACTGCACACCACACCCAGATGAACGCGAGGCTCGCACAACCACATGTGGGTGGGTACGTCCGGATTGCCATCAAAACGCAACCAGCATTCGAACTTCCCCTGCCAGTAAAACTCACCGGCCATGTGAACGGTCTTCACCTTCTTGATCGCATCGATCGTCTGTTCGAAAGCATAGGCCGGCGTAGTAACATCAATAAGAGATACAGATATTATTGTTACCGCGACAAGGATAACAGCCGCCGCGGTTAATTTAAATTTTCCACTTCCCATAATTGTCCTCCACAACGTAAGGTTAGAGTTGTGTGAAATTTGTTCCTGGGCATTCAGGGCTTCTATCGCTTTTTTGTGCCGGACCGTCATGTGCTCTTTGATTTCCTCACCGTACTGTATCAGAATGCGATTCTCACCTTCGAGTGCTTGCTTGTATTGTCTACAATGCGGGCATTGGATGACATGGCTATTGACCTTTTCATAATTGCAGGCATCCAGTATGCCAAGGATATAATCGACTAATTGTTCTTGAACTTTCTCACAAGGATTATCCATTGTCGTCTCCTTGCTCGGTCAATAACCGATGCAACTCTTTAATTGCGCACCGCAGTCTCGAATATACTGCTGACGTAGATATGTTCAGGTCACTGGCCACCCACTGAACGCTCCGGCCATCGAAGTAGTACATCACGAGCGGCTGTCGGATCTCTAAGGGAAGATTTTCTACTGCTTGCTGCAACCGACTGCTCCGCTGTCGCGTTCGATCCGGCCTTATTGCTTTGTCCGCAATGATCCGTTTACCACGT
>JARRQQ010000650.1:0-5092 GCA_037381725.1 Sedimentisphaerales bacterium | reverse complement strand
GCGGGTTCGGTTGGAGTGTCGTTGGGACTCATCACGGCTGTGGCCTACGCGAAGGAGCCGAAAGTGAAAATCGAGCGGATCGAGCTGTTTCCCGTGCTGTATCCGACGAAGGGGTATTTCAAGTTCTTCTTAGGGCCGCGCGGTGCGTATGGGCGGGGTGCGGTTATTGTCAAGATAATCGGCGATAACGGTGCTGTAGGCTGGGGTCAGAGCATCCCTTCGCCGCTCTGGAGCTACGAGACGCTGGACACGACGACCAGCGTGCTCCGGGATTATCTCGGTCCGGCTCTCATCGGGTGTGATCCGTCGGATATCGAGGGCGCGCATAACGCGCTGGATCATGCCCTGGCACCGGGTTTCTCGACGGGTATGCCCATAGCACGCTCGGGGCTGGATATGGCGCTGCACGATTTAGCCGGGAAGCTGAAGAGTCAGTCGTTGGTCCAGATGTGGAATCGACCGAAAGGCGGGCCGATCACGCTAAGCTGGACCGTGAACGCGCGGACGCTCGACGAGGCGGAGGAGGTCATAGGTGTCGGATATAAAAGCGGCTACGCGAATTTCAATATCAAGGTCGCACCCGATCCAAAATTCGACGTTGCCCTCGCGAAACTGGTTCGGCGGCGTGCGCCGGAAGGGTTCTTGTGGGCGGATGCCAACGGCGGCTACGATCCGGCCACGGCTCTAACGGTCGCGCCGAAACTGGCGGAAGCCGGCGTCGACGTGCTCGAATCGCCCCTGAGGCCCAATCGCATCAGTGGCTATCAGGCCCTGAAAAAGCAAGGTGCATTGCCGATTCTGATGGACGAGGGCGTCGTCTCGCCGGTCGAGCTTAGCGAGTTCATTCGCCTGAAGATGCTGGACGGGGTGGCGATGAAACCCTCTCGCTGCGGCGGCGTGCTCCCGGCCAAGCGTCAGATCGAGATTCTTCTGGATGCCGGGCTGATGTGGCTGGCCAGCGGCTTGACGGACCCGGATATCTCGATGGCCGCGGCGGTGGAGTTGTTCAGTGCGTTCGGTCAGAAGAAGCCCGCCGCGCTCAACGGCCCGCAATTCCTCACGGCAGACGTGCTCGCCAAGCCGCTTGTTATTGAGGACGCTTGCGTTACGGTGCCCGACGGCCCCGGCTTAGGCGTTGAAGTTGACGAGGAGAAAGTTATCGACTTGATGAGGAGGACAACGAAATCGGAGCGGATTGACGTACACAAAGAAACGTAGAATCCTGACCTTCGCGGGTTATCTGCTCTGTTCGCTGAGCGAGAGCAACTGATCTTTGGATATCGCCACGACCTTGAGCCGATTCAATCCACCGACTTGCTTGTCGCCGGCGCAGTAGGCCAGGAGCAGGCGGTCCTTTACAAACGTCATGGCCGTGTAACAATACCAGCCGTCGGGATCTCCCTCAAGGATTCTCGATTGGCTCCACGTCGTGCCCTCGTCCTTGCTGACGGCCAGACAGAGCGGTGTTCGCCGGCCTTTGGGATGCGGGTGGGCGCCTGAATGATCGTTCCAGACGCAGAGCAAATCGCCCGTCGAGGGAATGCGTTCGATGGAGGCGGGGCTTAGGGGCGAGGCCAGAGTGGATGGTTGGGCTTTCGACCAGGTTTCGCTGCTGACCTCGGAAAAGCAGATGTATTGACAGCCGGCGTTGGTCCGAATGAACATCATCAGCCGCCCGTCTTTCAGTTCGACGACGCCCGGCTCCTGAGCCGTGATACGTTTCCCATCGGGCGCGTACGCTTTGAAGGAATCCTTGCTGCGCCGCCAGGATTTGCCATTGTCGTCGGACAGGTAGCACATAATCACGCCGGCCGTGTCTCGACTTTTGCCCGGGCCTTGATGCCAGGCGACCGGCAAGACTATGCGTCCGCTCTGCAATTGAACGGCGCGGTCGTTGTTGAGCACGTAATAACCGACTTCGTCGGTGATACAAACGACAGGCTCGCTCCAGGTTTGAGCCTCGTCGTTCGAGAGGCGCATTAGCGGGCGGCAATCTTCCTTCGACGTCTTGCGCAGGTAGAACAGGGCGATCTCGCCATTCGCCAGGCGCAGCAGCGATACGGACATGACGTTCAGGCCGCCGGTACGCCGGACCACGATCGTGTCGTCGCTCCAGGTTTTGCCGTCGTCGCGCGAAGTGGGCTTCGCGAGATCGGCGCTGGAGTGATCGCGGGCGGCGCCCGTGAATCGCGTGTAGTTCTGGCACAACAGCACTTCCTTGNNNNATCGCGTGTAGATCAGGCACAACCGCCCATCCTTGAGCTCGATGATATCGCCCTCGGAATTGCGCGGATTATCTTTGGTTGGTTCTATAACCAGCAAGGTTTCTTTGTGTACGTCGGCCGCCAGCGTGAAACGCCCTGGGAGCATGAACATTAGAGCCGCCAAGATAGTCATCCCCATTTTCATTTGATCTTCCTTTCACTGCTGATCGGCGCGGATGTCGAGTCAACCTCCGGCTGGCGAAGTGTAAAAAAGCCCCTGCCGTGCGGAGGGAGAGGAAAAAGCGAGATTCAGCAGGGGCTTGATGACTATGTTACCTTTGTTACTGTAACAATTATATTCTATTTTATGCAGAAGGTCAATCCCTTGTTCCAGAAAAATTTTCAAAAAAATACAGTCAGCGTTTTCCGCGTGCTTTCCGCTCATTTTTGCACGGCGACTTTCAGAACTGCCTTGTGAATTTCTGCATTGCTCACCAGAGGCGCGTGGGCATCGCACGGGAAGAAGATGGTGAACCAGCCGGCCGGGACCGGCGTCCAGGTCGTCGGCTCATCGTTGAAAAATCCGATATCCTTCTCGGCGTCGTAGGGGGTATTCACGAGCTTGCAGTGGGCGGTGGGCTTCCAGCCCATCTCGTCCGTCCCGCCGATAACGTATTGAATGTCAATGTACTTACGATGCGCTTCGAGCTTAGCTTCGGCGCGAGTTCGCCCCGGCCCCTTGCTGATCATACAAAATAGCCGGTCACCGTCTATTTCGTATCGTCCGGGCGCGAGATCAGCCAGACCGCTCTGCCTCACGAACGCGAACGCCTTCTCGAAACCGGGATGCATGTCGTAGTAGTTTTTGGCATTGTCCAGCTTGTCAAGAATCATGTGGTCTCTGGTCATTTGTCCTTCGGCCTCCTTGTTCGTCGAACAGCCCGTGAGAATCAGAATTGTGCCCAAAGCGACGGTTACAGCTCTTACGGTGTGATGGATGCGATATTTGTACATGGCATGAGATCTCCTTAAAGTGATGATTATTGCCTTTTCAGTTCAGCATCATATCGATAGACTTCTCCCGGATTTGTCCGGACGGATACACTTTTACCTCCGTAAGTCAGTACGCAAGTGGAGCCTTTGAGCGATTTCAGTTCAAGAGACGCGAGGTTTCCGCCTTTCCAGGATATTGCGATCTCGAAGCCGCCGCGGGCGCGAAGTCCCTTGACGCTGCCGTTCGGCCAGGCGTTCGGCAGGGCGGGAAGAATTTCGAGGATGTAGACTCCTTTTTCTTTCTGACGGTCGGATTGGAGGAGCATCTGGGCGATGCCGCTCGTCACGCCGAAATTACCGTCGATCTGGAAGGGCGGATGAGCGTCGAAGAGGTTCGGATAGATGCCGCCGCCCCGGTATTCCGTCAAGGGCGAGCCGGTGAGCCTGAGCAGGTTGCCCAAGATTTTGTGGGCGTGGTTTCCGTCTTTCAGTCTGGCCCAGAGGTTCACCTTCCAGCCCATGGACCAGCCGGTTCCCTCGTCGCCGCGGAATTCGAGCGACTTACGTGCCGCCGCGAACAAGTCCGGCGTTTCTTCTTTCGTGATCTCATTGCCGGGAAACAGTCCCCAAAGATGAGAAACGTGGCGATGCTTGTTGTTTGGGTTGTCCTTATCCTCCAGCCATTCCTGGAGCTGCCCATATTTTCCGATTTGATTCGGCGCGATGCGTGCACGAATCTGCTTTAGCTTGCCCCTGAATTCCGCATCGACGTTCAGGATTTCCGAGGCGTCGATGCAATTGGAAAGCAGATTGCGGATGATCTGGTGGTCCATCGTTGGGCCCATGACCAATCCGCCTTGCTCGGGGGAGTTCGAGGGTCCGGAGATGAGCCAGCCCTCGTTGTTTCTCGGATCTACGATCAGGTAATCCGCGAAGAATCTGGCGGCGTCATTGATACCCGGGTACGCTCGGGTCCGGAGAAATTCCTTGTCGAGCGTGTACTCGTAATGCCACCACAAGTGCTGACACAGCCAGGCGCCACCGCTGACCCAAATGCCGTGATTGGAGGCGTTTATCGGCGCCGTGCCTCGCCAGAGATCGGTGTTGTGATGGAGCACCCAGCCGTGACTGTCGTAGTGCAGCTTGGCGACTTTCCGGCCCGTTTGCGCACAATCCTCGATCAGGCCGAAAAGAGGCTCGTGACATTCGGACAGGTTGCACACTTCTGTGGGCCAGTAGTTCATCTCGGTGTTGATATTGTCGGTGTACTTGCTGTCCCAGGGCGGCGCGAGTGAATCATTCCAGAGACCCTGAAGATTGGCCGGCTGGGAGCCGGGCCGGCTGCACGCGATCATCAGGTATCGCCCGTATTGAAACAGTAGGGCGGCTAACTGAGGATCGTGCCCTTTTCGGAAGTCCAGAATCCGCACGTCGGTGGGTTTCTTAGCTTGCTCCGTCGTGCCCAGATCAATCGAGACTCTATGGAACAAGCTCTGATAGTCCTTGACGTGCCTTTTCAGCAACGCGTCATGATCACCTTTGACCGAAGCCAAGGTCGCTTCGCACCGAGCGGCCGGGTCGGCGCCGACGTCGTGATAGTTGTTGTAGCTCGTAGCCGCCGCCAAGATCAGCGTGACGGCCCCGGCGTGGGTGATGTGAAGCGTGTTGCCTTCCTGCGAGACCTCACCATCGCATCCGTAGACCTTTAGCCGGGACTCTCACGCCGATGCGTATGAATACCTGCCCAAAATCCGCGAGTTACTCTTTCAAGGCAAGCAGAAGGAAGCGGAAGACCTCGCCAGCCGGACCTTTATGAGCGTTCCGCTCAGGCAGGAACGGTATCAAACGTTTGGCGATATCTGGATCGAATCCGAGGGAGCTGAGGGCACGAGCGA
>JARRQQ010000649.1:0-4112 GCA_037381725.1 Sedimentisphaerales bacterium | reverse complement strand
CCTGGATAAGGTCCTCCGACGCTTGCGGATCATCCAACAGGCGACTGATGATTAGCGCAGCGCCGCCTGGTGTCGTTCGATCAATCCGGCGAAGGCGTCCTTATCGCCCATCTGACAACGAAGGATCAGCATCTGTTCGATCAGTTGCTCGCGTGGGTCCATACGGTATTCTCAGCGTATAGAGATGCGCCGGAAGCTAATAAGTTCAAGCAATTCCGGAATTTCTCCGCTTCCGCCGCACGCGAGCTAAGCGAGAAAAGGCTTGCCAAGACTGCGGAGAGCCGTTAAAGTGCCGACTTGGCTTTCGGATACCGCAATATGAACCTTTGATGATAGGAAACGTGTGATGAATGTACCCGCGAAGAACCCCGGTTTGTCGGAGCTTGATGAGCTTTGTATCCAAACGATCCGCTTTTTGTCGATGGAAGCCGTTCAGAAGGCCAAGTCGGGCCATCCGGGGATGCCGATGGGAATGGCGCCGGCGGCGTACGTGCTCTGGACCCGGTACATGAAGTACAATCCGGCTAATCCGCGCTGGCACAACCGGGACCGCTTCGTGCTGTCGGCGGGACACGGCAGCATGTTGCTCTATTCGTTGCTCCACCTGACCAGTTATGGGATCAGTCTGGACGAAATAAAGAACTTCCGCCAGTGGGGCAGCAAGACACCGGGGCACCCCGAATACAACCCGGAGTGCGGTATCGAGGTGACGACCGGGCCGTTGGGCCAGGGTATTTCCAATGCCGTCGGAATGGCTATCGCGCGGAAGGTCCTGGCGAATTATTTCAATCGGGACGGCTTTCCCATCATCGACTACAACATCTACGTCATCGCCAGCGACGGCGACTTGGAGGAAGGCGTCGCCTCGGAGGCCAGCTCTCTGGCGGGGCATCTGGGCCTGGATAACCTCATCGTCACTTATGACGACAACCACATCAGCATCGATGGCAAAACAGACCTCTCATTCACCGAAGATCGGGCCAAGCGTTTCGAAGCCTACGGCTGGAACGTGCAGGTCGTCGGCGGTGACGGCAACGATATGGCGGCTTTCGAGATGGCGCTGAAGAACGCCGAATCGGAGAAACAGCGGCCGACGCTCATCAAGCTTCGCACGCACATCGCTTACGGCAGCCCGAATATGCAGGATACGGCCGCGGCGCACGGCGCTCCTTTGGGCGAGGACGAGATTAGGCTGATTAAGGAGAAATTCGGCTGGAACCCTGACAAAAGCTTCTATGTCCCCGATGAGGTTCGGGCGCATATGCGTAAAGCCGTCGACAAAGGCAAGGAGGCGGAGGCGGCGTGGGACAGACTCTTCGGCGATTACGCCGAGAAGTATCCGGAGCTTGCGGCCCAGTTCAAGGACGCCGCGGCGGGCAAGCTGTCTTTGAACCTGGACGATATTCTGCCGAAGTTCGAGGCGGGAAGCTCCGTTGCGACTCGCAAGGCTTCCGGGAAGGTTCTGGATAGGCTGATGCCGAAACTGCCCTTGGTGCTGGGCGGCTCGGCGGACCTGACCCCGTCGAACAATACGCGATGGTCCGACGCCAAAGACTTCCAAAAGGATGCGCGAGACGGCCGGTATCTGCGCTATGGAATCCGGGAACACGCCATGGGCGCGATCATGAATGGGATTTCCGTTACCGGCTTAGCCCGCGCGTATGGTGGGACGTTCCTGGTTTTCTCCGATTACATGCGGGGCGCGATCCGCGTGGCGGCGCTCTCGAAGTACCCGACGATATTCGTCTTCACGCACGACAGCATCGGGTTGGGCGAAGATGGCCCGACTCATCAGCCCATCGAGCATTTGGCGGCCTTACGGGCGATGCCGAACCTGCTCGTGATCCGTCCCGCCGATGCCAACGAAACCGCTCAGGCGTGGAAGCACATTTTGGAGCACCGCGACGGCCCGGTAGCACTGCTTCTGACCCGACAGGGATTGCCCGTCCTGGATCAGAGTAAATATACTTCGGCTGAGAATCTAAGCAAAGGCGCCTACGTTCTTCGTGTCGAGGGCGTCCCGCCCTCGAATCGCGGGCTGGAAACCCGCGACACTGTATTGGTCTTGGCTTCCGGCTCGGAAGTCTCCGTCGCCCTGTCCGCCGCCGAAGGATTGGCAAAGGAAGGGATCGCCGCCCGGGTGGTCAGCATGCCCTGCTGGGAGCTTTTCGAGAAGCAATCTCAGGAATACAAAGACTCCGTCATCCCACCTGCTGTCAAGGCCAGAGTAGCTGTCGAAGCCGGCGTCGAGCAAGGCTGGCACAAATATCTCGGTGACAAAGGTTGCTTCGTCGGCATGACCACCTTCGGCGCTTCCGCCCCGGCCAAGGTCTGCTTTGAGAAATTCGGCATCACCGTCGAAAACGTCATCAAAGCAGCTAAATGTGTATTGGCTAATGGATAAAGTTGTGCACGAAAAGGTTCCAACCTTTCAGTCACACAACCCTGTGTGCCAGGAAGCGTAAGGAAAAGATGCTTTCAGCTACAGTGTTTTGGTTCAGGGTGAATTGGACATGGATAGTCTTGAGTTAAGCGAGTTCCTTCCGTCGCCGGAAGCGTTTTCTTTCGGCCCTCATCTTCTTGCGAAGGGCCAAAAGAAAAGTTGTTTTGCAGGTTCATTTTGTCCATCGCCATCGTCGATCCGGAGGACTACGAGCGGCTCAGCGAACCTCCAGATGCACAACCTGGTCATCGACGTGCCGCCCGGCATGTTTTGCGACCACATCAACCACAACGGTCTTGACAATCGCAAGGCCAACCTCCGCCCCGCCACGCACACCCAGAACGTCTGGAACCGCCGCAAGTTTAACCGCCGTACGTCTGGCGGTTTCAGACCGCACTCGCGCTCGAAATACAAAGGCGTCGATTGGGCCAAGGACATGAAGCGCTGGCGAGCCCGCATCCGCGTCAACGGCAAAAGAATCTACTTAGGCTCCTACAAAACCGAAATAGAAGTCGCCAAAGCGTACGACGCGGCAGCGAAGAAGCATCATGGGGACTTCGCCAGTCTCAATCTTCCAGCTTAGACCGCGGATTTCGCGGATGACGCGGATTAAGATTTGCCACAGAGGACACCGAGGACTCAGAGAAGTCGTCAATAGTCCATAGTCATTTGTCAATAGTCAATTGTTGATGGTCGTTGGTGAATCCTCTTGAGTGAGTTGTTACGCATTTTCATACAACTGGGACGCATCCAAGAAAATAAGATACTCACCGATGAGATCGCCTTTCATCTTCAGTATGACCGCAAAGGGAATAGCCAAGGTGCTCGAATCGTGTCTCGTGTAGCTGGCAATACCGTGGCAAATCAGCGCGTCGCCCGCATCCCATGCGTCACGCACGTCGTGATGGAGTCCTTTGATGCTTGAGAAGAAGCCCTGGAGAACGTCTCGAATGGCAGATTTTCCTTTGACAGGTTCCGCGTTCCCAAACCGGAATGTCGCGTCCTCACTGAGAAATGCCAGAAATGCTTCTACGTCGTGACGGTCTACGCTGTCAAATAGCGGTTGCAGCCGATCCTTGCTCTCCATCTTCAGTCCTTTCTTTCCAATCGTAACTCGAAAATTTATAGCATAGCCATCGTAAATCGTCAATGATGAGGACCACGAATGAACACTAATGAACTCGAATTGTAGTGTCCGTTATCCTGTTATCATGTCAAAAGAATGGAACCGCCGAGAACGCGGGGAACGCCGAAAGGTATTCGATTCTTGATGCTTGTCATTCCTGCGGAAGCAGGAATCCACATACGAAATACCAAATACTAACGGCAAACGACTGATTGATGCCAATTTGTTTCGGACGCAAACGAGAAAGAATGAGTGAGCCGCCTCTGGAATTCCACCGCGTGGCTCAAGACAATAATAGGTGGCTATCCTAGTCCGTAATACACAGTTGCCTCAATTGTAAACTACGCCGACTATCCGAAATGCTGTTTCCAATAAGGGTATGTCTCTGAAGGGATCATCGACGACTCTTTCAGTTCGCAGAAGAATGGAGTCGCCGAGCCCACCAACAGACTCAAACATCCGTAGCCTAGGACATCTGGGAATACTCTCACCAATTCTCTTGAAGGCTTGATTTCCCGAAAAGGCAACCGCTATGAACTCCCC
>JARRQQ010000648.1:0-2887 GCA_037381725.1 Sedimentisphaerales bacterium | reverse complement strand
GTCGTTTGTCTTTGAGAGCGGCGAGGCAGTGCTGGACCATCAGGCCGGCGAAGATGGCGACTCTTCGGCCGGCCGACTCCAGCGAGCCGTTCGCGTGGACTTGGACCTCGACGCTCACTGACGAGCCGGCCCGGGGGTCATGGACCGGCACCGTCATTCGCAGAATTTCCTCGCGAGGGACGCTACCGTTGTTCTTTTCCCACGACAAGATTCGCTTGCTCCCGTCCCGATTCGTCAAGGGCAACGAGCTGCTCACGAAGCCCATCTCGTCGGCGGCGAAGCAAACGGCCTGCCACCATTCCTCGAACCCGCGGGCCCGCCGAAAGTGCAGCTCGATGTGCTCGAAGGTCTCCAATTCCTGCTTCTTCTGGCTGGAGATCGAGTACTTCTGTCTCAAGCCGTCAACGATCTCACCCAGCCGGACCGAGCCGACCAGATGGAACATCAGCACCAGCAGAAGCAGCGTGCAGAGGAAAATGATGATCGCCTGATTGTTGCGCGTCACCAGCATGAACATCCCCAGTCCGGCGGCTAGCAGGGTTACAAAGTAAGCCGTCAGCACGACGTGGCGCTGGCGCAAGCCCAAAGCGAGCAGCCTATGATGGAAATGACTGCGGTCGGGAGCGAACATACTGCGGCGTTCGAGGAAGCGCCGGAGCATCGAAAAGAGTGTGTCGAAGATCGGGATGCCCAACGCCAGGATGGGCAAGGCCAGGCCGACAATCGTCTCGGTCTTCGTGGCGGATAGGACGCTCGCCGAGGCGATGGTGAAACCTAAGAACAAGCTGCCCGAATCACCCATGAAGACCTTGGCCGGCTCGAAGTTGAACAGCAGAAAGCCGCTCAAGCTTCCCAAGAGCGCCAGCATGAGAATGGCCATCACGATGTCACCGCCGTGTATGGCTAAGACGGCGATGACGCCGCACGCGATAGCTGATATTCCTGCTGCCAATCCGTCAAGGCCGTCACTGAGGTTGATAGCGTTCGTGATACCGATGATCCAGACGAGTGTGAAAAGCCAGGAGAACCACCCGAATTGCAGCGTGTAGCTGCTGGTGATCGGTATGGACTCGATGCGAATGCCGGCCGCACAGACGAGCAGCGCGGCGGCGAGTTGCGCTGCCAGCTTCGTGCGGACGCGAAGGCCCCGGATATCATCGACGAGCCCGACCAAGAACATCAAAGCCCCAGCGCCGAGCATCGTGACGATCTTGAATTGAAGGAGGCGAAAGGTCTGGCCGATAAAATTGTGCAGGAGCAAGACCGGAATCACGAGCCCGATCATCGACACGAAGATCGCCACGCCTCCGATGCGGGGAACGGGCTGCGAGTGAATCTTGCGGACTCCTGGCATATCAACGATCTGCAAACGCCGGGCGATATGGATCATCATCGCGGTTGTCGCGACCGCCAACATCGTCGAACCCAGGTATACGGTCAGATACGTTTTCAAGTGTGGTGAGTCCGGATAGACTTCGTCCCCGTCGGTGTACACACCGGGGTCTCTGGCCTGTACGTCAGCCAGTCAACCGTCTTTTCGAGCCTCGGCCAACGGCCGGGTCTAACGCGATTTCGCCTGTCCCGCCAGAAGCTCCGGATGAACGGACAGATCCTCCACGAGCGTCTTGGCGGCCTTAAGCTGCGGACGCAACTGCAGGCAGATCTTGGCCTCGACCATCGCATCGGGCACTTTGCCCGCTCGGGCGAGCAGCCTGGCTAACTCCAATCGCCATTGAATCTGGCCGTACTCGCGGGCCAGTGCCTTCCGATAGCATTCCGCCGCCGCCTTGTCATTACCCTCGTGGCTGTAGATATTGCCCAATTGAGCGAGGGCGGAGGCGGACGTCTCCGGCTGTGAGCATTTCACCTCGAGCAGACCCTTTATCTTCGCTCGGACCTGCTCGGCAAGATCGAGATAGAGCATACTGTCCAGGACGCTGGCCACGTGCGAGAGCCGGCCGATGTCGTCGCCGGCAATGGAGATGGCCGAGAGCGGTCGGCTAAGCTGATAGACGAAGACATCCACCGTGTCTCTGAACAGGCCGCGATCGAGTGTCACTGCCTTTTTGAACTTGGGGACACTCTCCTGCGTTCTTCCTTCAAGTACGTCGAGCCGGGCGGCGGCGAAACACGTCACCGGATCGGACGGCGCCAGCCGGAAACCTCTTCGAATATTTTCCGCCCCGTTCGGGTCGTTCAGGACGAATCTCTCGATCTGCCCCGCAAGACTATACGACGGCCCGTACGTCGGGCACGTCAGGCACGCCTGACACAAGCTCGCGACGATGTCACGAACCTCAGACGTCGCATCTTCTGCGATGGCCGCAGTGCCCGTCCGGAGGTCTTTCGTTTGGCTGATAGCGTGCCATCGGTAAGCGGCGTGGCGGTATCGGTACGTGACGTTGTCAGGCTGATGCTTAATCGCCGTCCCGACTCCGGCGAGAAGTTCCGCATACTCGGCCTCCGATCCGCGCCACCGATGCTTGACGAGTGTCTTCTCGATGTCCCGCGTCTTAGCCCAGCAAGCTTCGGCGCGTCGTGCTCGATCCGCGTCGAGCAGGCTCCAGGCCCAGAGACCGCACACGCCGATAATCAGAAGACAGGTCACGAACGACGGAAAGCGGAAACCTGTCCTTTGACCTTTGCTCTGCCGAGCTAACGAGAGCACCAGGGCGCAGAATATGGCGGAAAGGAAGGCGTTGGCCGGGACGTGCTGACCAAAATCGCTGAAGCTCTGAATGAGAATCGCCAAGAGGCCGAAAGCCAGGCCGTAGGCGGCCGAACGTACGGGTAGCCTGGAGCTGCGGACGTTTCTTACGAGACTGAACAAGACAAGGACCCCGAAGACTAACAGCAGGCCCAACCCCGTCAGGCCCGTTTCCTCAAG
>JARRQQ010000647.1:0-2907 GCA_037381725.1 Sedimentisphaerales bacterium | reverse complement strand
ACCGCTGCTACCCTGCAGTGTACGCTTGCAACTAGTGAACGCAAAGGGATTTCTTGAAAAAAGAGGTTTGACTTCTGTCGGCCAGATCGTCGGAGGGTGGGCAGCCGCTATGTGGCGGGCTTTCTGTTTTCCCGGCAGAACGTGCCCATCAGCTCCATTGCCTTGGTCAGCCGTTCGGCGGAGCCGTCCATCTTCGCGTAGGCGTCCACTAGCTCGAGCAATCCGGGGTCCGGCTCGACGGAGCCGTAGTGGTGCGCGACGCTGACAATCCCCGCGTCCAGACCGTACTCGACCGCCTTGGCGACGTAGGCCCGGCACACACCGGTCCGCCGGCCCGGCAGGTCCCGGACGGAGTTGCTCACCCCGAGCGAACAATGCACGCCCTTCATGGTTGGATCGCTCTTGATCTTCCGGATCGTCTCGAACGCCCGGTAGGTATAGCCCGGCACGTTCGGCTCCATCGGCATGTCGATGGCTAACGGAAACACGGTCGAATCGAAGAAAATCTCTTCGGGCTGAAAGCCGTACTCGCCGACCGCCTTCTCGAAGATCTGTTTCGCTAAAGAATACAGCTCGTCGATTGAATGCGATCCGCCCGGGCCGGTCGCTGCTGACTCGCTGACGAGCAGACCGACGAACGCGAATTTGTAGTCTTTCTTGAGCGGGAGCATGTGCTCCATTGTATGGACCTTTACCGAGTTGAGCAGTGGCGGCTTGACCTTCTGATCCGTGTTGTACCATTCCTTCAGCCCGGCGATAAGCACATCGTCATTGCTGCTGTCCATGCAAACCGGCACGCCGTCGCCCCACTTCCGCACGAGCTTGACGTACTCGCCCATCATCTCCACAGCCACTTGCGGGTCATCTTCGCCGAAGGCGTCCAGATTGACGGCGATGTAGTCGGCACCGTCGGCTGCCTGGGATTCGATCAAGGCCTTGATATAGTTCAGCGGGCCGCTGGGTCGTGAATACGCCTCCGGCCCGAGCGCCGCCAGGTCCTTCATGATCCGGCCCGTCTTGGGGATGGAAGCGTGAATCGCTTCACCGATGCTGATAAGGAGGTTCTTCATCGTATGGTCTTTACCGAACAGGTAATTCAAAATCGAAGCCGTATGTTGCAGATCGGGGTTGCGGGGCTTATTGATCGCTGCCCTGAGCCGTTCGAGGCCATCCTTTTCAGCCGCCGCGGCGTTGTAGATCCGCTCGCCGATGCAGATGCGCTCGAGGTTGTTGCCGCAATAGCCGTCCACGGTGGCGTCGCCGCATGGGGCATTATTCATTCCCTTTTCGCAGCCGCCCATCGTGCACAGGCCGAAGTCCTCGGGCAGGAAACAGTCGCCACATTCCTCACATTCGAACAGCAGATATTTGAGAGACTTCTCGGAAGCGTTGAACAAGCTGTAGAAAGCCCCCTTGCCCTTTTCGGTGCTCAGGAACGCCATCGTCTTCTTGAAAGCGTGAAAGCCCGTATAATCGGAGTCCAGAAAAGCGCGGTGACAGAAGTTGAAGAATTTCTGCTTGAATTTCTTCTGAACGGCTGGAAGCTGGACCCTCCGGCCGGTATCGTCATACAAGTAGAATGCCTCCTTAGCCGGCCAGCAGAGATTATCCTTGAACTGCTCCCAGTCGCCACCGATTTCCGCCGCCCGCTCGAGGATGCCGACGAGCATCTTGAAATCGTGCACCCCGCCGATATCGACGCCGGCGGCGCCAAGTGACTTGTACATGGCGACCTGCTGGGCCGCGCGCTCGAGGTGGTCTGCTACCTTCTCGGAATAGATCTTCGCCAGAAAATCGTCGCTGACAAAGCAGCCGGGCAGCTTGATGTCGTGCATGAGCCTCGGCGCCGGCGTTATCGTGCTCAAGAGATAGACGTTGCCGATGATGGGCACGTCTAACCCGTTCTCCTCCATGTACCGGAAAAGCTCGCGCGATTTCTTCCAGTCCCAGCCGACCTGCGTGATAAGAAAATCCGCGCCCGACGCGATCTTCTTTTCCATCTTGTAATATTGCTGCATCAGCGAGCCAACGCTGTACTTGAAAGGCGAGACGGCCGCCCCGCAGAAAAACTGGTGGACCTCATCCAGGGCGCCAGGTTTAGCCTTCATGTACGCTGCGTTGTTGATGCTCCTGACCCGACGGAGCAGCCCGACCGAATCCAGCTCGAAAACACCCTTCGCGCCCACGGGCTTGTCGCCGGTCATTAGAAGGACGCTCTCCAGCCCAGCGTTGCGATGCCCCGCGAGCACACTGACGATGCCGTAAGCATTGTGATCCTTGCACGTCACGTGCGGCAGCACGTCCAGGCCATCCAACAAACCTTTCGAGCTCATCCGGCTGATCACGTCGGCCGGCTGTATGTTCGCCACTCCGCCCGGATTCTGGGGCAACGTCACACAGGCGAAATCGAAGCCCTTCGGTATCGCAGCGCCGCCGGCGTCCTGATACGCCTGAAGGAACTTCTCAATCGGTCTGTAGCTGAACCCCGGCCCGCCCGTTAATTCCACACATACAGTGAAATTCGACTTATCCGCTAATTTCTGCCTGAGCCTGATACGCTCCATTGTCGGCTTGCCTCAACTCAATATGGCCATGTCAATCCCTTTACGGTCCCCCGCTCCGGAAGCTGCACGAGTGAAGATACCAAATAACCTCTCCGGCTTCCATATCTATTACTATGGTGAGTAACCGTAAATACTTACGAAGGGCGGTTCTCATAAATTTCCACCATTGTGGATAACTTGTTGAAAACTCCAAATACCCGGCACAAGCCCCCGGGAAAGCCCCTCCGACCCGTAACGCCCTATAACCGCTTGACGCCACCTGTAGCTTTCCCCCATCCGCTCGCCGACCCCAACATCCTCTAAATGGCTCCAAAATAACGAGTTAAATCGAACCACAGAGCCA
>JARRQQ010000646.1:0-2947 GCA_037381725.1 Sedimentisphaerales bacterium | reverse complement strand
AGTCTATCGCCTGACAGTGTGTAGTGTTTGTCACTATTATAAAATCAGTTGTTTCCCGATTTGACGGATCTGATTCTCTACCTCGTGGTGGACCCTCTTCAATTCCGTTCTGAGTTGTTGCTCTTGTCGTTCTATGACTGGAATGAGCGAAGCCTGACGTTCGTCTTGTGTGTCTTTTCTTTTGGTTGCTGACACTCGTCTTTCCTTAATTCCGCCAAATAGCCCTTTTCGGAAAATTTTTGCAGGACTGTCTGTTCGCTTGGACGTCAGTTGAGGCGTGGTCAGGCGTAACCTTCCTCTAATGTATTCCCACTACAGAGTTTTGCCCAGAAGGTATACCACATTACTTAATGGTCCATTAACTACTTTACTTCCTCATGGAATTTAAGGATAAACGATAGGCACAGCACGTCAAATCGGGAAACAACTGATTTTATAATAGTGACAAACACTACACACTGTCAGGCGATAGACTACATGTCGCTCGCCGCCAAGTATCGAGGAATCAACTCCCAATTCCGGCTTGAAATTGACATTTAGGGTACCACTGGTGCACTTGAGTCAGGCTAAGAATGTTTATTACCTGCCGGTAATCAGCGGCAATCATTGCTAGGTATTCCTGCCGTACTTGAGCAGATCGGCAGCAAACGTACTAGCGGCGTTGAGGTACCTATTGAGGTCATTTAGCTCTCTCTCCTCGGCGTCCTGGCAAATACGGAGGTGGGAAAGAAGCTATATAGTGTCGGTTTGCAGTCCAAGCTGTTCTTGTATGTCAACGAAGCTGGGGTTACGAATTTTGGAGGATTCTCTGACGCTAGTGGAACCGCAAGATTGGACGCAGGTGGGAGTTACAGCACTGTCGCTTAAGTCTAGGTGTGGTTCGCGTAACACAACGGAGCCGCGATACGTGGTGGTTTCCCATACTGCTGGAGCCCCTGCCGTTGTAGTCAATGATGATTCCCAAGCGACACTGGCGCGCGGATGGACCCAATGGGCGATCCCATTACGGGCCCTTGCCGATCAAGGAATCAATGTGACCATCGTAAATAAGATTGGAATTGGCCTGGGTAGAAAATCCGGCACGGTAGCAGTTGGTGGTTCGAGTACAATATACATCGACGACATAAGACTGTATCACCCATAGCGGTAAGAGCAACAATATCCTCTCAACCAGATTAGGTTTAAGCCTTAAGCGATCCGTGTTTTACAGTACGGGCACCTATTATTTTCGAGGTAGCATCAATGATCACCATAGATTGGTCATGAATTGCACAGAGAACTGATGGGTTGACAAGGTTGCAGGCCTTCTTACCGGACGACGTTCATTGAAGACGATAACGCCCGATAATTTTTTTCAAATTACGTCTTCGGCCCAAGGATTAACATTTTTGGGGACTCGATTTGAGAAGATCAATATGTGTGGAGTCTAAATGGAGACACGCTGTCACCACGTCTTTACACCGTTCTTCAGCTCCTGAAAGAGGTGACTTTTTAAAGAATTCGGGGATTTTTTACAGCTCATGGGAAAGGTGTCTTTCGCGCATTCGCAATGGGCCTAATAGGTTGGTGGGACTGGTCCAAAAGCTCCCGATGATCCGGTAACCTCATAACGAATACATAGTGTGCCATAAGAGCCATAAGAAACGTGCTTTCCAGTGTATTATCAAGGGATTTTCCTTGACGGGAAGCTGGGTAATTTGGTATAGGTAACATTAGTGAAGCCTGTGCCTGCACTATCGGGCATCTGTGGTTTTGGGATCATCCAGCGGGCGTAATTCTCGTCGGGCTGCGGTGGGTTTTGTCTCGACGAGTAGTTTTCCGAACAGCGGAGGAGTTATTATGTGCGACGTAGAGTTGTAATTGAGACTTTGTGCTCGCAGTTAAGATTGTACAATTCAATTAACAACCTATAGCTATTTCTTAAGGAGGACTATACCATGACGAAATTCACATTCACCCTGATAGCGGTCATCGCCTTATCAACAACTGTCGCCTTTGGAGGCGAATGGATCATATTCAGTGAGGAACTCCCGCCCGGCGCTGATTTAGCGTTGCGCGCTGACAGCCAGTTTGTGGTCAGCGACTCGAACCCCTACGAAGGCGCCTATCACTTGAGACGGGACTTTGCGACCTGGGGAGACTGGGCCTGGATTACGGGCATAATGAGTCTGAATTTAGACCTGTCCGGCATCGACTTCGACACCGCTTATCTCGAGTTCTACATCGATGGCGGGACGGACGCTATCGGCTACCTGGAACTAAGGCTGGGGGGCCCCGACTGGGATCCGGACTTCGGGACTACCAGCGTCACTGTTGATGACCAGCCCGGCTACGAGCTGTTTCAAGTGATGCTTAAGGATTTCACAAGCAACGGAGCCAGTGCGACGGACCTCGATGAGTTTACGGGGGGAACGGGCATGATTGACCGAATTTCATGGGGCTTTGGGGCGACTGGTGATCTGTTCGTGGATGAGGTTCGAATCCTCGATGCGGCAGGCGGGCGCAACGCTATTGCCTCTAATCCTGATCCGGCTGATGGTGCTTACCATGAGGATACCTGGGTGACGCTTAGCTGGAAGCCGGGACAGTTGGCGGTCTCTCACGATGTGTATTTAGGCGACACTCTCGAAGATGTTGAACAAGCCACGCCCGAATCGGACGTGTTCCGAGGTAACCAGGTCACGACGTACTACGTGGCCGGCTTCCCCGGCTTTGCTTACCCGGAAGGCCTTGTGCCGGGAACAACCTATTATTGGAGAATTGACGAAGTCAATGACGCTGATCCGAATAGTCCATGGAAAGGGAACGTCTGGAGTTTTTCTATCCCACCCAAGACGGCGTATAATCCGAACCCGGCTGATAGTGCGGAGATTGTAAGTACGACGGTGACTCTAATCTGGACGCCGGGCTTCGGCGCGAAATTACACACGGTCTATTTCGGAGATGA
>JARRQQ010000645.1:0-6269 GCA_037381725.1 Sedimentisphaerales bacterium | reverse complement strand
TCAAAACGGGCGATAGCGTCAAATCTTCGCCGGTCGTCGTCGGGGACCGTGTCTTTGTCGGCTCTTCGGACGACAACGTTTATGCGATCAATTTGGACACGGGTCAAAAAGTCTGGTCCTACAAGACAACCGATGCCGTCGAAGCGACGCCCTGCGTTATTGAAAGCTCCGTTTTCATCGGCTCTTCGGACGGCCTCCTGTACGCCCTCGACGCCGAGAACGGCTCGCTCCGCTGGAAACACGAGACCGAAGGACAGATTCTCGGCGCTGCCAACTGGACGCGGTTCCCGGACGGGAAAATCCGGATACTGGTGGGAAGTTACGATAACCGCCTGTACTGCCTGGACTTGGAAACCGGCAACGTCGTTTGGACGTATGAAACGGATAACTACATAAACGGCTCTCCCGCCGTGGACGACCAGAAGACGGTTTTCGGCGGCTGCGACGCGATGATTCACGTCGTCTCATTAGTTGAC
Source organism: Sedimentisphaerales bacterium (assembly GCA_037381725.1). Taxonomy (GTDB): domain Bacteria; phylum Planctomycetota; class Phycisphaerae; order Sedimentisphaerales; family Anaerobacaceae; genus JAFGTG01. The sequence continues at coordinate 5,793 of JARRQQ010000645.1, read as the reverse complement.
GGCACCAAGGTGGCCGAAATCGACAGCGGCTCGTACATCGCGGCCTCCGCCGCGTTTGTCGATGGCCAGGTGTACGTCGGTAATTACGATAACGTCTTTCTCAGGGCGGACATCGCCGTCGGCAAGATCGTCTGGGAATACAAGAAGAGTGACGCCCCGATCTTTTCCTCGCCGGCGGTCGGCGATAACGTCGTGATCTTCGGGGGACGGGACAACTTTGTGCATTGTGTCGGTCGCGACGACGGTAAGGACGTCTGGAAGTTCAAGACGTTAGGCGAGGTCGATAGCTCACCCGTCATATGCGGCGACAAGGTCGTGGTCGGCTCTGAAGACGGACGGCTCTACATCTTAAAGCTCTCCGACGGAACGAAAGTCTGGTCATACGAGACGGGCCAGCCGATCACGTCATCGCCCGCAGTGGTGGGGGGGATGGTCGTCATTGGCTGCGACGACGGTTACGTTTATGCCTTCGGTGCAAAACGATAAAGTGGACAGGATTACAGGTTCAAAGACTTGGACGGGATAACAGGATTAACAGGATAAATATTCATCCAGTAAATCTTGTTAATCCTGTCTAAAAAAAGAACTTCATGCGAATTGTCCAGATTACACCAAGCGCGGGTGACAGCTTCTATTGCGAGAATTGTCTGCGCGACGCCGCCTTGGTCAAAGCGATGCTCGCGCTGGGGCACGACGTCCTGATGGTTCCTCTCTACTTACCTCTATCCTTCGAGCAGGACAAGCCGGGGCCGGTCTCGCCCATCTTTTTCGGCGGCGTCAACGTTTACCTCCAGCAGAAACTAAGCGTCTTTAGAAGAACGCCTCGCTGGCTCGACCGGTGGTTCGATTCGCCCAGGCTCCTAACATGGGTTGGGCGGATGGCCGGGATGACAAGCCGGCTGGACGCGCAGGAGAGTAAGCCAGACGTCGTGTGCCTCTCCAACATTCTGTTGTTAGGTCTTGCCCAGCCCATCAAACAGAGACTCGGCGTGCCGGTTGTCTGTCTGCTCCAGGACGAAGACGGTTTTCTGGACGGCCTGCCCGCTCCATACGCTGAGCAAGCCTGGCAGATTCTCGCCGAGCGAGCCGGCGACGTGGATACATTCATCGCCGTGAGTAAATACTACGCCGAGGTGATGCGAAAGAGGCTGCGCCTTGACTCGGACCGAATCGAGGTGGCCTACACGGGAATCGCCCTGGAGGGATACAGTTCGTGCCAGGCCCGGGCCGATGTCCCTACGATTGGTTTTCTCTCGCAAATGTGCCCCGACAAGGGCCTGGACACGTTGGTTGACGCCTTCATCGCTTTGAAGAAAGGCGACAGACTGGGCCACGCAAGGCTCCACGTCACGGGCGGCAAAAGTGCCGGCGACAAAGCGTTCCTGGACCGGCTCCGGCGGAGGCTAAACGCTCATGGCGTGCACGACGACGTGCAGTTTCTCAGCCATTTCGACCACCAGGCAAAGCTTGCCTTTCTCCAGACGCTTTCCGTGCTGTGCGTGCCGGAAAGACACCCCGTTGCCTGCGGTTTGTACGTGCTCGAAGCCCTGGCGGCCGGCGTGCCGGTTGTGCAGCCGGCACACGGCGTATTCCCCGAGCTTTTGGAGATGACCGGCGGCGGAGTGTTGTGTGAGCCGAACAACGCCGAGGCTTTAGCGGCGGCATTGGAGACCTTGCTGCTCGATCCCGAACAGGCTCGGCAACTCGGAGAGCAGGGCAGAAGAACGATTCACGAAAAACTCAATATTGACCAAACTGCTCGGGATTTACTGCGTATATACGCAAAAGTGATTGACTATTGACTATTTTCTATTGACTATTGAACGGCGAACGACGGATGAAACATTCGGTCTCGAAAAGACAATAGTCGATATTCAATCGTCAATAGTCAATTATCAGGGGTTTCTCGCCAATGCTTGAATTAGCTCACGTGGCAAAAACCTACGAGTCGCCGGGGAATGGGGGCGGAGTCTGCGTTCTCAAGGACATCACCCTGAAGCTCGAGGAGGGCCAGTCCAGAGTGATCGTCGGCCCATCCGGTAGCGGCAAGAGCACGTTGCTGAACATCATCGGCGCCCTGGACCGCCCGACGAGCGGGACCGTCTCGTTCGATGGAAGAGACTTAGCCACGCTGAAAGAAAGTGAGCTGGCGAGGATCCGCAACAAGCAAATCGGTTTCGTCTTTCAATTACACCACCTCTTGCCCCAATGCACGGTTTTCGAAAACGTTCTGGTGCCGACGCTTGCAGACAGAAATCGACCTGCGGCGAAGGAAGCTGAGGACAGGGCGACTAATCTCCTGCAACGGGTAGGGCTTAGAGAATTCCTTTTGCATCGGCCGGGTGAGCTTTCCGGCGGGCAGCGACAGCGGGTGGCCGTGGTTCGGGCATTGATTAACCAGCCCAAGCTCTTGCTTGCCGACGAGCCGACCGGCTCGCTAGATAGAGAAGCCTCGGAGAATATCGCCGATTTGCTCGTCGAGCTGAACCGCTCCGAAAAAGTCGCATTGATCGTCGTTACACATTCGCACGAGCTCGCTGCACGCATCGGGCCGGTCATGGAGCTGACCGAAGGTTCGCTAAAGGACAGGAGTGCGTGATGAGTCTGTGGCGACTTGCAAGCCGGAGTCTAACCTTCTACTGGCGGACAAACGTGGGCGTCTTGCTGACGGTCGTCGCGAGCACGGCGATTTTGACCGGCGCCCTGGTGGTCGGCGATTCGGTGCGTCAAAGCCTGCGCATGATGACCGAGGCTCGACTAGGAGTTACACAGTTTGCTCTTCTCTCGCGGGACGGTTTCTTTCGGGCACAACTCGCCGACGAACTTACCCAAGAGTTGATGACCTTAGCAAAGAACCGAAAACATCGACGGCCCCCTTGCTGCAAGTACGAGGATTGATTAGCGACAGCGGCGATACAAGGCGCGCCAACAACGTCCAGGTACTTGGCGTCGACGAACGTTTCTTCGGGATTGGAGAAGGCCAAAATCCATTCGGCAATGATCCAGGCGAGGAGGTGGTCCTCAACGTAACGTTAGCGGCAAGACTCGGCGTAGCCGCGGGGGATGAAGTGGTGTTGCGAATCGAGCGGCCAAGCCTGATGTCACGGGACTTGCCGCTGACGCCCGACTCTGATTTGTCGATGGCTTTTCGCCTTTCTGTCAAAGCGATTGCAGACGAATCGGATTTCGGGCGGTTCAGTCTGCAAGCCAACCAAGCGGCCCCTTTGAACGTCTTTGTGCCTTTGAATTGGATACAAGACAAGCTGGGCTACGAGGATCAAGCGAACATGCTGTTGGTCGCGGAGCCTCCTGGCGCAAACCTGCTCCTGGCGCAGGCGAACGAGGCGATGAAGAAGGATTGGCAGCTTGGGGATGCAGGTCTTGAGGCGAGGACATTGAAGCAGCAGGGGGCACTCGAGCTGCGCAGCCGGCGAGTCTTTATGGCCGACTCTCTGTCTGGGGCGGCGATGAATGCGGGCGACGGCGCGGTTGGAGTTTTGACGTATTTTGTCAACGAGCTGCACGTGGGTGGTAGGGCGACGCCGTATTCAATGGTGACGGCAATGGGAGCGGGTGGCATTGTCCCGGCCACGATGAAGGACGACGAGATTCTCATCAACCAGTGGCTCGCCGATGATCTCGGCGCAAAGGTGGGAAACACGCTTGAGCTTCGCTACTACGTCCTAACGGCCATGCGGAAGCTTCAGGAACAAGAGACCTCTTTCCGCGTTCGGGGGATATTGCCGATGGAAGGCCCCGCGGCGGACCCACAACTGATGCCCGATTTCCCCGGATTGACGGGCGTGGACAACTGCCGGGACTGGCACGCGGGCGTCCCCATCGATCTCGACAAGATACGCCAGAAAGACGAGGATTACTGGGACGCGCATCGAGGCACGCCAAAGGCGTTTGTCACACTCGAAGCCGGCCAAAGGATGTGGGCCAACAGATATGGAAATCTCACTGCCGTGCGCTATCCCTTGAACAACGTTTCCATCGAAAGCGTTAGCAAGAACCTGCTGAGCGCGGTCGATCCGGCCTCGGCGGGATTGTTTTTTCAGGCGGTGCGCGAGCGCGGCATGAAGGCAAGCTCCGGCTCGACCGATTTTGGCAGCCTCTTCCTTGGCCTGAGCATGTTTCTGGTGATCGCGGCTCTGATCCTGACGAGCCTGGTCTTCGTGTTCGGCGTGGAAAACCGCAGCGGGCAAATCGGCATGTTGTTGGCGGTCGGCCTTCGGCCCAAGCGAATCAGGCGTTTATTATTCCTGGAAAGCGGGGCGCTGGCTTTGCTCGGAGCGATTGTCGGAAGCGCGGTAGCCTTGCTCTATACGCGGATGATGATCTACGGCCTTGCGACCATCTGGCACACGGCCGTGGCCGGTTCGACCATACGTTTCTACGCCAAGCCGCTGACCTTGATCGGGGGGGCACTGGGCGCGATCTTGGTCTCCCTGTTTGCCATTTGGCTGACTCTGCGCAAACAGGTTTCTCGACCGGCCCGGGAGCTTCTGGCGGGTAACGTGCGGTGGCAATTCTTTACGACGAAGCGCGTCTCGAAAGGAAAGGCAGGTCTGTGGGTTGCAGCCATTGCGACAATCGGAGCCGTGTTGCTGCTCGTTATCCTCGGGCATGGTGACAGCAGTTCCGTCTCGGGGGCGTTCTTCGGCGCGGGAACCTTGCTCCTGATCGCCGGGCTGGGACTGACCAGCGCCTTGCTCAAGAGGCTGGGTGCGGTTTGGAACAAGACGATGACTTCTTTAGCGGGCCTGGGATTGCGAAACTCGACCCGGCGAAGCGGGCGCAGCTTGGCCGTCGTAGGGTTGCTTGCGTGTGGTATCTTCATGGTCATTGCCGTCGGAGCGAACAGGCACGATCCGTCGGCGGACGCCCACAAGCGGGATTCCGGCACCGGAGGATTCACACTATACGGCGAATCCACTATCGGCATTGTCCACGACTTGAACAGCGTGGCCGGACGCAAGGCGATGGGGCTGAATGACGCGAGTCTCGAACGTATGGAGGTCGTGCAGTTACGTGTGCACGACGGGGACGACGCAAGCTGTTTCAACTTGAACCGGGCGCAGAGTCCACGGTTGTTGGGCGTTCAGCCCGAGGGGTTGCAAAGGCGAGGCTCCTTTACATTAGCCAAGGTTATTAAAGTAGCGAAACAACAAGATGGGTGGAATTTGCTCGATCAGGACCTGGGGGATGACATCGTCCCAGCGGTGGGCGATTACGCGACCGTTATCTGGGCGCTGGGCAAATCCGTTGGAGATGATTTGGAATACACCGATGAGAAGGGCCGGAGTTTTCGACTGCGACTCGTCGGCATGTTGAAGAATTCCATCCTGCAGGGTAGCTTAGTGATCGCAGAGGATGAATTCATCAAGCGATTCCCCTCCGAAGACGGATACAGGATGCTCCTGATCGACTCGGCCGGACAGAAGACCGACGCCGTGATGAACAAGCTCTCCTCGGGATTGCGAGATTTCGGCCTGGCCCTGACCCCGGCAGCTCAGCGGCTGGCCCAGTTTAGCACGGTCGAGAATACGTACCTGTCGATCTTTCAGTTGCTGGGTGGCTTGGGGCTGATTCTCGGCAGCGTCGGATTGGGGCTTGTCGTGCTCCGCAACGTGCTGGATCGACGGGGCGAGCTTGCGATGCTCCGGGCCGTGGGTTTCGACAAGGTCGCACTGCGGAAGATGATCTTCCACGAACACAGCGGGCTGATGCTGCTGGGCCTGGCGTGTGGCGTGGTCGCTGCGATAGTGGCGGTGGGGCCCGCGCTGAGCT
>JARRQQ010000644.1:0-2978 GCA_037381725.1 Sedimentisphaerales bacterium | reverse complement strand
ATGTCCCCTTTCCGTCAAGCTCAGCCAGAGAGGCCTTGATGATCGCCCGGTCCTCCGGGCCGTTTTCCCAGCGGATCAGACCCAACGGATGAATCGCCATCAGGTGGGAGAAATGCCGATGTGAGAACGGTAGCGGATAGTCCTTCGCGACAAGCAGTTTCTTGCTGTCTGGGTCCAGCGCCAAATTGGGCATTTCCCCAAGCACTTGTTTCCAGTGTCTGGCCTGGTCCGGCTCACCGACCTCCGTCGCCAGCTCCGCCGTCTTCTCGAAGGCCCAGCGAATCAGGGCCAGATCGTAATTCGTGATCGTGGGAAACCACGCTTCCAGGCGGTTGTCGTTGATCTCCGGCGAGGAGCTTAAGGGCAGCGTGCGCTTGCCGTCGGGCCCTTTCTCGGTGATCGCCTCTAAAAAGACGGACGTCTGGCGAAGCCACGGGTAGGCCCGGCTCTTGAGGTATTCCCGGTCCATGCTGTATCGCCATTGCATGTAGAAATGATGGGCCAGCCAGGCGGCAGTCGTGGCCGAATGGGTGTACTGGTGCCAGCCGCCGATCTGCTCCTGATTCAGGTCCGCTGTCATGGGAACATTCAGACCCGGCAGGTTGAAGAATCGTTTCGTCCAGGCCCTCGCGGTATCTCTGGTTCGCCAAAGCCAGTTCACGTATCCGAGGGCGCCGTCGAGATGATTGCCGCTGTAGGCGGGCCAGTAGCTCAACTCCGTATTCAGGTCGTGATGGTAGTCCCCCTTCCAGGGCGGGATTTTCATGTTGTCCGCCGTCCAGGGACCCTGAAGTGTGATGGGCGGCGTATCCGGCCGGGCCGCCGAGCCGAACTTATACATCTCCAGATACCATTGCCTCTCGATGATCGGATCGGGAACGCGAACCGCCGACCGGCCCCAGTAGGAATCCCACCATCGGCGGTGCGTTGCCGTTGCCTCGGCGAAGCCCGTATCCAGCGCCTTGCGGCAATTCGCAAGAGCGGTCTTTTCCGGATGCTGCGATTCGTTCGACGTCGCAATCGACCAGGCGCCGAGCCAGGTCCCTCCCGATTTTCGCCAAGCAACCGCCGCCCCGAATTTGAATCCGCCCCACCCTTCCTGCAGATAGCTCTTCCAGTTGTCACCGCTCGCCTCGACCGGGGGCTTATATCTCAAACTGGCTAAGTCGCCGGCACTGATCTTGCCCGGCCCGGCTTCGTCCGTCACTTGGCCCGCAAAAGGTGGAACCAGAAGACGGAGACTGATGGGCTGATCCGTCTCGGCCTGAATCATCCCGAAAGGCTCCGTGGCGTGGACAAACACGCGTACCCGCCCGCCATCCTTGAAGGCGACCGTCGCTGTCGCCCGCGCGAGGTCCAGTGAGGCATTCTGAAAAGTTGGGTCGCCTCCAAATGTCAGTTCGATCCGCCCGGCGGGAATCTTGGTCGGCCCGGCGTTCCCATAGGGTTTATCGTAGAGCCGATGAAGGTCGTCAATCCGGCCCTCGCGAACCCATTGCCGCATCATCTTGTATGAGTATTCTTTCGTGTGAAACTCCGGGACGGGCCGAAGGTCCCAGAGATCCGTGCGGTCGAGCGAGATTCGCAAGGGCTTACCGTCCCCCCAGACCAGGGCGCCGAGCAGACCGTTACCCAACGGCATCGCTTCGTCCCAGACCGTCGCCGGCTCGTCGTAGTGTAACCCGTGTTCCGGCAGGGGCTGACCCGATGATCGGGTAGTAAGAGTGACACCGAACAGAATAAGTGCGACGTATAGAAACCTGCAACATGACATGGGCGGCGGTCCTTTCGTTAGCCAGATTTAAACATCATTCCACCGGGCTAGCAGCCAGCCAGAATTGTACGTTTCTTGAGTTGGTGAATCAACCTAATTGACACGCTCGACGGAAAAGCCGCAGGAGAAAAAATACGCAAGGGAAAGGGGAAGCACCGGCGATTTGAGACCAAAAATCGGCCTTTTTCAGCGGTGATGAGAAAATTCAGATTTTCGGCTTGACTATAATGTTACAGATGTAACAATAATAAATGTTACGGGTGTAATATTTACGGAGAGCTCCATGAAAAAAATACCGAAGATATCAGAAGCCGAGTGGGAAGTCATGAAAGTCCTCTGGAAATCCTCACCAATGACCGCCAACGACATCGTGGAGAAGTTAATCCGAAGGACGTCCTGGAAGCGGGAAACGATCCGCACGCTCATCAACCGCCTCGTACAGAAGAAAGCCCTGGGTTTTAAGAAAAAAGGGCGCCAGTACGATTACTTTCCGTTAGTCAGCGAGACCCAGTGCGTTAAGGCGGAGACCAAGTCTTTTCTAAGTCGATTGGGAAGTAATGCGATTGAACCGATGTTGGTGGCGTTCGTCGAGGGGAAAAATCTCTCGCCGGAAAAGATCGCCAGACTCAAACGAATTCTCGATCAAAAATGAGCCGGCGATAAAAATGAAAAGTGACGAAAGGGCGTGAATATGGAAGCCTTCGATATACACTTATTGCGTGTTTTTGACTGGCTTTTGTGGACGACCATTCAGGGCAGTGTGCTGATCGTTCTGATTGTCTTGATTCAGCTTGTTCTGCGACGCAGGCTACCTGTTCGCTGGCATTACCTTCTCTGGGTGCTTCTATTGATCCGCCTGGCCGTACCCTGGCTGCCTGAGAGCAAGATGAGCCTTTTCAACCTCGTCCCGCGATCCGTTCAGCAGGGACGGATCATAGACACCTTCACACGATCACGAAATGCCGAGCCGATGGATTTCTACATGTATAGTAGATTTGCCAATGCTCCTCAGAAAACAGGTGAATCCAGGACTTTTTTTGTCAGATTCATACGTTCATGGCCGGTACTCTGGCTCGTTGGCACTGTGTTGATCGCAGGCTACATCCTTATGCAGAGTATCCGTCTGTGGTTCATCGTCAAACGCGAGCGGCTAATTACTGACTCGGAGATTCTCGATCTGCTCGAGGATTGCAAGATGCAAATG